>CACXAG010000089.1 GCA_902765585.1 uncultured Prevotellaceae bacterium | reverse complement strand
CTGATAATACTTTGAACCTGTTTCAAGCTTCGGATTGCCGATGGCACTCTTTGCATTATAATAAGCCTCATATACGCCTTCATTCGGAACAACATCCACTGGAGCCTTCCAGCGTTGTCCTCCAACAGGTTGCTGGCCGACATAGGGAATGCCTCTGAAGTAAGTGACATTCTCCACCTTCCTGCCGACGAATGTACCGTTGATACACTTGACAGCCAGTGACGGGTCATAATTACCGTCGGTAATCTGTTTGTTCTCGCCGCCGTACATCTCTTTCAGTATCTCCTTTAAGTCGACGGCAGTGTCTTTCGGATCAGGTGTAACCGGATTGTCTTCTTTCTCCGCACATGAAATAAGCATCGCCGAAGTGCCGCAAATCAGGATGGCGGCAAGCATCCACTTTTTCAAATTTCTCATATTTACTTTTTTTTAGGTTAAAAATAATTTTAAAGTCTTCGGCAAAGTTAGCAATTATCCATAAAATAATCAACCCTTGAAGTCTATTGACATCAAAGTTTTGCTGACTTTGAAACAATTTTGCTGATTTTGAAAGTCGAGCCCGTCAATTATTCAGCCGAATCGCGCATCCAGACCGTTACGGGCAGTCCCATACGCTGCTTGAAGGCGAGGCTGAAGGTGCTGTAGCTTCGGTAGCCGCTGTCGTGAGCCAGTTGCTGGGCAGTAAAAGGGCGCAAGTCAGCAACAGCCTCACGATAGAGACTGATGAAATGATGGATACGCAGGTCGTTGATATAGGCATTGTAAGTGATGCCCTGACGGGAGAAATACTTGCTGAGATAGAAACGGTTGGTACCAAGGGCCTGAGCAAGCTGGGTGATGGTCAGGTCGTGCTGTAGATAAAGTTGCGTGTCTATGCAATACTTCTGTAGGTAAGGGCCAAGGTCATCGGAAGGGGCTTGCTCCTCTGTGGTTACCGTTCCCTCATTGACAGCCAGCGACTGGGAAATGCTCAGGTCGCTTAACGTTTCCACTCGCCACAGGAGATAACAGATAAGTACGACATCAAGCGAATAGATAGCATATACCAGGAAAAAGATGGCCAGCACCACAAAGCCTTGCCACACTTCCTTCTGCTCCAGGTCGGCATAGTTGTCGCGCAGCCAGCGTCCGTATTGCCTGATTGCGCGTACCATATATATAATTAGGCCAAGCCACATTAGCAGGAAATAGACAAATAGGACTGGCAGAAGAACATCGCTTCGGGTGGCAACGCAGAATGCATTTCCTACTACGAGTGGCGCAACCATCACGGCAACAGGCCACAACGGTCGCCTGCGGTCTTGCAGCATAACGAGCAATACGACTATTGTCAGAGGAATAACCATCATACAGTCGAGCAATCCGGCTATAAGACTGCCCAGCATCATATCATCGGGAGAGGTGAGGAAATACGTCGGCAGATACCACAAGTGGCAAAAAGCAAAGACTGCAAAGAAGGCTGCTGTCCATCGGCGCAGTCGCAATGGCGACATGACGTCAGGGGCAATGGCGTTGGCCCGACGGAACAGCAGATAGCAAGATGCCATCAAAGACAGTATTGCCACTGATGCATAAAACATAAGAAAGATAATATCTTCCAGAGTCAGATTGTACATCTTTGTGAGCGTTTGGCTGCAAAAATACAACATTTTTGGGAATTAGTGGCTTTATCGCCCCACCTTTTTATATTTATTGGCTATTATATCTGTAAATATAAAATTTTAATCTCTTTCTTATTTACTATAAATCCTAAATATCTTAACTTCGAAACATCTTGGTTTCCAAAAATGAAAAATAATGGAGTCAGAGAAAATGATCACCTTCTCTGACCCCAATGATGTATTAGTCATTCTCTTGGATAATCTCTTGGTTCGGATTTTTGGTTTGTTCGCATAATTTATTTATATTTGCAGTCGAAAGATGTAACATCCAGATATTATTAACTAAATACCAAATGCTTATGAAACAGATTGTACTAACCATGATGGCCGTTGCATTGTTCAACGTACAAACGGCAACTGCCCAGAAAAGTGTGAAAAACGTCTACACCGAGACGCAGACGCTGAAGGTGGAACAGATTCAGAACACAGAGAATGCCGTACAGGTTAACCGCTATCTCTATGCGGGCTATAACACGCTCTGCCTGCCAATGACACTGAATGGCGAACAGTTGGCAGCAACAGCCCAGGACATCCGCGTGGAGCGCTTAGAAGCCATCCGTCAGGAAGGCTCGACACTGCAACTCTTCTTTGTCGACTGCACCTCCGAAGGCATCCAGGCCGGCGTGCCCTACCTCATCTTCTCGCCCACACGCCAATACCTAAAAGTCAAGAATACCGATTCCAGTGTCATTAGCACCGAAATCCACGCCATACGCATGGACGACGGACAAGGTAATCGCGTGACATTCAGCAGCAGTTGGAACAAACGAGAGAAGAACGGACTCTATGGCATTCCCGCCCAGCAGAACGTAGAAATTCTGGAAAGCGTGCTGGTTCGCACCACCGAACAACTGTCGTTCCTTCCCACCCGTTGCGGCTTTAGCTGGGAACAGCAGGCACCCACAGCCGAGAAGCTGGAGATTGTGCATACCAATCGTGCAGGTATTACAGGCATTAAGGACGTGAAGCAGAACGCGAGCAACGACAATCGCTATTACGACCTAAACGGCCGCAATACCAACAAACCATCTCAAAAAGGCGTCTACATCCACGGTGGCAAACAGGTAGTGGTAAAATAGCCCTATCATTATGAGGGTGTGTCAAATTTTGACACACCCTCATTCGTTATCCGCTATGTTGGTCATTTGAATCAGAGGCTGACTCCCTCACCCTGGGCTTCACCACCTCCGAAGATGCCCCAATGGCGGGTAGTCCACTGGATTCGGTATACCTCAATATTGCGGACATTTTTCAGGTCGGTCACTTTTTCATACATCATATCGCAGGGCCAGCCGTTGTAGAAATAATCATAATCCTCAACGATGCTGACTTTGGCATCTTCATCTATCTCTTTCTCAAACTTCTGGCGCTCTTCATCGGTCATCTCATGATTATACATCATGTTCATGCGGTCAGTTGTAAGGTTGACGACGTCCTTCGCAGGAATCGTCACTTCTGAAAGACAATTCACGAAATAGTCGTCCTCAAATCCGTCATCCTCACTCGTCTTGCCATAACTCACGATGAATTTCAAATGTTGTGGATAACCGCTTGGATTCGTCACGTCTTCCTCGTTCTTACCGATACGATATGAATTTCCATGAAGTCCAAAGAGAATCCGAAGTTCCTCATATCCGTCAAGGATGGCCTTTTCATTAGCAAACTGAAGATTGAGGGAAGCCTCAAAACGCTGACGGTCTACAGCTTTTGCCAATTCTGGCTTTAAAGCATAGAGACTGTCTGTAAGCGATTTGACCATTTTACGCGTAAAATCACGTACCTCCTGCCAGTTTTCCGCATGCTGGATGGTACCATATTCATCGGTAGTGAAAATAAGGGGCACATCACCCATTGAATTAGCCAGTTTCTCTATCATCTGCGCCATGAGTGTGTCATTAGGCATTTCAACATGATTACTGATAGGCTTCATTTCCATCTTGTACCCCTGGCTGGTTGAGTCTCTGACTATCAGCTGGAACTCACTATTATAATAGTAATTCACGGTGGTGTCGTTGTCCACTATCTTCATCTTCACATGCTGGAAGTCATAGCCTAATGTGTCGTTCTTGCAGAAATAGGCAACGACGTTAATGGTTGAATCCTGACTTTCCTGCTGGGCAGTCACCATCTGGGCAGCAACAGGCTGTAAGAACAGTTGCAACGTAAAGGCTAAAATACTGAAAAACAATCTTCTGAACATCATAGCAACTGAATACTAATTTAAATTATTCATTCTCTTGGTCTGCAAAAGCGGCTGCCTCGGCTTCAGCGATAATCTCTTCGCGCGTTTTCTCGCGAGGGGTAGCGCTGATGTCGTCGAGGGTCAGCTCGTCGTCCAAGGATGCTTGGGCGCGTGAATCGTCATCGGACTGGTCAACGGGCTCATTGATAGTTGAAGCCTCCGTCTTTTGGGCGATGATGAATTCCTTATTTTCACGCTCCATCTTCTCAATGTCAGGGGCTGCCATCACGGGTTCCTCCTCCATCTTGGTACGATTGCCCTTGGCTGCGAAGACGGCATCAATGAACTGCGGTTCACGACGCAGGCGCTGCAGAGTTTCCTTCGAAGCCTGCTGGTGGCTCTCCTTCTTGGAAAAACCAGTGCCCTTACAGCCTTCTATCCCTTCTAAAAAGACCTGGGTCGTGAAGACTGGACTACCCGTATTCGCATCCTTCGATTGTTCCAGTTCGCGAAACTCCATCTTGACACGGTTCTTCTGGCTCCACTCCAAGAGCTTTGACTTGAAGTTGACCTCTTTGTAGGCTACCTTGTCGATATTGATGACCTGAGACAGGATGCGCTTCTCCATAAAACGCATACATGCATCGTAGCCGCGGTCCAGATACACCGCACCAACCAGCGCCTCGAAGGCATTGCCATTCATGTAGCTGTTGTGCGACGTGGAATGGCCTGTCGACTTGATGAGCTGGGCAATACCCATTTCCTGTGCCAGCTTTCCCAAAGTGGAGCGACTGACCAGTTTCGAGCGGGTATTGGTGAGGAATCCCTCACGCTTGCCCTGAAAATGACGGAATACGATGTCGCCTACGACACAGTCAAGAACCGCATCGCCCAAGAATTCCAAACGCTCATTATTGATAGGACGTCCTTTTTCGTTTTTCTGCCCTGCACTCTTGTGTAAAAGAGCCTGCTTGTAAACACTGATGTCATGAGGGTAAAAACCCAGAATGTCGTACAGAGCAGAAAAAAGCTCCTTCTCCTTGCGGAAAGGGAGCTTGATTCTATCCATGAAAGTAATGATACTATTCAGCATACTTCTTGAAAACGACACAAGCGTTATGACCACCAAAACCAAACGTGTTGCTCAGTCCGGCACGAACCTCACGCTTCTGTGCCTTGTTAAAGGTGAAGTTGAGATTATAGTCAATTTCCTCGTCCTTGTCGTCTTCCTCGTGATTGATGGTGGGAGGAACGATGTCGTTCTGTACTGCCAGTACGGTAGCCATTGCCTCAACAGCTCCAGCAGCACCCAGCAGGTGACCTGTCATCGACTTGGTAGACGAAATGTTCAGCTTATATGCAGCATCGCCAAACACCTCCTTGATGGCCTTCGCCTCAGAAATGTCACCAACATGTGTCGACGTACCATGTACGTTGATGTAGTCGATGTCCTCAGGCTTCATGCCAGCGTCCTCAAGGGCGTTCTGCATCACCAGCTTGGCACCAAGTCCTTCTGGGTGAGAAGCGGTGATATGGTGTGCGTCAGCACTCATGCCTGCACCAACCATCTCAGCGTAAATCTTGGCACCGCGAGCCTTGGCGTGCTCCAACTCCTCAAGAATCAAGCAACCAGCACCCTCGCCCATGATGAAACCATCACGGCTGGCGCTGAACGGACGGCTGGCCTTCTCAGGCTCGTCGTTGCGCGTAGAAAGGGCCTTCATGGCGTTGAAACCACCCACACCCGTCTCGCAGACAGCAGCCTCGGCACCACCAGCAACGATGATGTTGGCCTTACCCAAGCGAATCAGGTTGAAAGCGTCAGCCAGTGCGTTCGAAGACGAGGCACAGGCAGAAGCCGTGATGTAGTTGGGGCCGTGGAAGCCATACATGATAGAAATCTGGCCAGCAGCAATGTCGGCAATCATCTTCGGAATAAAGAAGGGATTGAACTTGGGACCGTCCTCGCGGTGAGCACCATAGTAGCCAACTTCTTCCTCGAAGGTCTTGATGCCACCGATGCCTACTCCATAGACAACACCAATACGGTTCTTGTCCTCAGCCTCCAGATCCATTGCGCTGTCCTCAACAGCCTGCTTGGCGGCTATGATGGCCAACTGCGTATAACGGTCCATCTTACGGGCTTCCTTGCGGTCAATATATGCATTAACATCCAGATTCTTGACCTCACAGGCAAACTGAGTCTTGAATTTTGATGCATCGAACAGTGTAATTGGTGCAGCTCCGCTCTTACCAGCCAGCATATTCTCCCAAGTTTCCTCAGGATTATTGCCAAGTGGAGTAACGGCACCCATGCCTGTTACTACTACTCTTTTTAATTCCATAAATACTTAAAAAAAAGGCATGGGTTGCCTTCTTAATTAAAGATGGCAACCCATACTTATTATTGAATTTATTTTGCGTTCTCCTCGATGTAAGCGATAGCGTCGCCGACAGTACCAATCTTCTCAGCCTTGTCATCGGGAATAGAAATACCGAACTCCTTCTCAAACTCCATGATGAGCTCAACGGTATCCAGTGAGTCAGCACCCAGGTCGTTGGTGAAACTTGCCTCGGGCTTTACTTCTGCTTCGTCTACACCGAGTTTGTCTACAATAATTGCCTTTACTTTGCTTTCAATTTCTGACATAATTTTCTTCTTTAAAATGTTAATAATTGATTTCTTATTCTGAAAACGCTAGGACACTCATGTCGCTTAGCGGGTGCAAAGTAACACATTTTTATTGACTTACGCAAATATTTTGATAAAAAAAGCACCCTTTTTTGCACAACACCCCCCAACTTGTGCAGTTTTTTGGGGCAAAAAATGTGTTTTTGACACTCTACGGCGTATATTTTTCTCTTCTTAGGGGATAATGGTTTCGAAGAAATTCGAATTTTTCAGGGTTGTTTTTTAGGTTTTCGCTATCCTGAAAAGGATTGTAGAGTTCCAAGGGATTGCCTGTAAAAGAAAAGTCGACTGGCAATTGGGGAGCAACAATCATTCCAGGATGCGGCAGTTTGAAATGATGGCATAGTGCACTGATGACCATATTGTCAGCATTCACCTTTCCATCGGCTGAGTAGCCAGCAATATGAGGTGTGCCAATAAAAACACGATCCAGCAGTTCAAGGTTCAGCTGCGGTTCGTTTTCCCAGACGTCAATAACAGCATCGCGCACCCTACCCTCTCGCAAGGCCTTCAAGAGAGCATCGTTGTCAACTACTTCGCCACGACTGGTATTAATAATATAAGGTACGTGTGACAACCTATGGAAAAAAGCATCATCTGCCAGATGCCAGGTAGCATGTTCGCCCTCACGACTCAAAGGCACATGGAATGTGATGACGTCAGCCTCACGTTCGATAACCTCAAGAGACACGAAATCGGCACAGCCCAAAGGCGGGTCACACACCAGAACATGCATTCCCAAACGCTCGGCAACAGCCTTCACCCTGGAACCCACATGTCCGCAGCCCACAATGCCTATCGTTGCACCTTGCAACTGGAACCCCTTCTTGCATTCCAGCAACAATAACGAACATTCTAAGTATTGTGCTACTGAATCGGCATTACATCCAGGACAGTTGGTCCACGCGATGCCTGCACGCTGCATGTAGTCGGTATCAATATGGTCGAAACCTATCGTTGCGGTAGCTACAAACTGCACCTTGCTGCCGTTCAGCAGATGTTCGTCACAGCGGGTACGTGTCCGCACTATCAATGCATCGGCATCACGCACGTCGTCAGCCGTTATCTCCGCTCCCCGTAGGGCTACCACCTCGTCAGCCAGCAAGGCCAACTTCTCGCGGATATAGGGTATCTTGTCGTCTAATACTATCTTCATTCTGCTGCAAAGATACGAAATATTTCTTAATAATTTGGTTTTTTAAGTAGTTATTTGTATCTTTGCAGACAAAACAATAAAACTATGACATTTACAGAACAAGCCAATCAGATTTTCAAGCAGGCGATACGCGATTATCACCTGAAGGATCACGTAGATACCCCTATCAACAATCCCTATGAGACAGGCACCATCGAGCACAGTCTCTATCTGAAGTGCTGGATTGACACCGTACAGTGGCATTTGGAGGATATCATCCGCGACCCGCACATCAATCCAGAAAAAGCCTTAGGACTGAAGCGTCGCATTGACCGCTCTAACCAGGATCGTACTGACTTGGTAGAGGAGATAGACACCTATTTCCGCCAGCTATACAGCGAGGTGAAACCACTGGCTGACGCCCGTCTGAATACGGAAAGTCCTGCCTGGGCTATCGACCGTCTGAGCATCCTCGCCCTGAAGATATGGCACATGCAGGAGCAGACGGAACGCACAGACGCCGATGCTGAGCACATTGCTCGCTGCCAGGGCAAGCTGGACGTGCTGCGTGAGCAACAAAAGGATCTCTCGACGGCTATCGACCAGCTGTTGGAAGACATCGCTGAAGGGCGCAAATACATGAAGGTGTACCGTCAGATGAAGATGTATAACGACCCGGCTACCAATCCCGTCCTTTATCAACAAGAAAAGGGTTAAAAAAATAAAGGGAGTAAGAAGTGAAAAAAGAGCATATCCTTATCATCCGTTTTTCTGCATTGGGTGATGTGGCAATGGCCGTGCCTGTGGTTTACTCACTGGCACACCAATATCCTGAAATTCGCGTCACCGTGCTCAGTCGCGGTTTTGCACGTCCGCTATTTGAGAATCTGGCTCCCAATGTAGGGTTCATGGAGGCTGACCTGAAGCAGGAGTACAAAGGTATCAGGGGACTGAACGCCCTCTATCGCCGACTGACGGCCAAGCAGTTTACAGCCATTGCCGACCTGCACAATGTGCTGCGTTCTGGGTTCTTGCGAATGCGCTTCAACTTGGGTAACTATCGCGTGGAGCATATCAACAAGCACCGTCGGGGCCGCCGCCGCCTGACGTCGACTTTCCACAAACAACTGAGTCAGCAACCGACCTCGTTCCAAAACTATGTAGAGGTTTTCGAACGGCTGGGATATTCTGTCAACATTCAGTTTACCAGCATTTTTCCACAAGGCGGTGGCGACATCAGCCTGCTGCCTGAAACGCTGGCAGCTATGCTAAGCAATAACGGTTCACCGCTTATCGGTATTGCTCCCTTTGCTGCACATCAAGGGAAGGTATATCCCCCCAACCTGATGGAGAAGGTGATTGGACTGCTGTTGCAGCAGCATCCTCAAGCCCATATTTTCCTATTGGGTCGAGGCAAGCAGGAAGAGCAATATTTTACCGCTTGGTGCCAGCAATATCCAACATGTATAAACGTCAGTCAGCATTTGGAATCGCTGCGTCAGGAACTGATACTGATTAGTCACCTCGACGTCATGATTTCTATGGACTCTGCTAATATGCACCTGGCGTCACTCACCAACACACCCGTCGTCAGCATCTGGGGCGCTACGCATCCATACGCTGGATTCATGGGTTGGGGTCAGTCAAGAGAAAACGCCATACAAGTAGAGCTCGACTGCCGTCCGTGCAGCATCTTCGGACAGAAACCTTGCAGACGAGGCGACTATGCCTGCCTGAACAACATCAAACCAGAAACTATCGTCGAAAAGACAAATACATTATTATTAACTAAAAACAAAAATTAAACTTATGAAAAAGTACGTTTGCGAAACCTGTGGTTACGTTTATGACCCTGAAGTAGGTGATCCCGACAGCGGCATCGCTCCCGGCACAGCCTTTGAAGACATTCCTGAAGACTGGGTATGCCCCGTCTGCGGAGTAGGTAAGGATGATTTCTCGCCAGAGGAGTAATGAATTACAACACGACCACCCTTCCCAATGGGCTGAGGGTGATACATCTGCCTTCCTCATCGCCTGTTGTCTATTGCGGTATCGGCATCAATGCCGGTTCGCGACACGAAAGCAGCGGTGAGGAAGGTTTGGCTCATTTCTGCGAACACGTCACGTTCAAGGGTACCCAGCGGCGCTCTTCTATCCAGATTTTGAACTGTCTGGAGAGCGTTGGTGGTGATTTGAATGCTTTTACCAATAAGGAGGATACCATTTTCTATGCTGCTATCCAAAAGGAGCATTTTCCGCGTGCTGTCGACCTGCTAACCGATATTGTTTTCAACAGCCTGTACCCCCAGCACGAAATAGAGCATGAAACAGACGTCATCTGCGACGAGATAGAGAGCTACAACGATTCACCTGCCGAACTCATCTATGACGAATTTGAGAACCTGGTGTTCCAAGGGCATCCTCTTGGACATAATATCTTAGGAACTCGCGAGCAGGTAAGGGCATTCACCAGCGAAGATGCCTGTCGATTCACACAACGGCACTACCGTCCTGAGAACGCCATTTTCTTTGCCTATGGCGACATCCGCTTCGACAAGCTGGTAAAGACTCTGGAGATCAAAGGTGTGAAAGCCGTAGGCCAAAACGATGCTCCGAAGGAGATGTTGTTGCCTGCTACAGTCCTCACCGCTCAAACTCAGGAACACCATCAGGCTCATGTCATGCTGGGGTGTCGCGCTTATAGCTATGACGACAAACGCCGCCTACCTCTATTCCTGCTCAACAACATTTTGGGCGGACCAGGGATGAATGCTCGCCTGAATCTTTCGCTTAGGGAGCGCAACGGACTGGTGTATACGGTAGAGAGTACGATAGCCAGCTACAGCGATACGGGCTGCTGGAGCGTCTATTTTGGCTGCGACCATCACGATGTGAAACGTTGTCTGCGGCTGGTCAGGCGCGAACTCGACCGACTGATGCAACAACCCTTGAGCGAACGGCAGCTGACAGCAGCCAAGCGGCAGCTAAAGGGACAGCTGACCATCGCCTGCGACAATCGGGAACAGTTTGCCCTCGACATTGCCAAACACTATCTGCACTACGGCCAGGAGCGCAACATCGTTGAACTGCTGCAACAGATAGACATTATCACTGCCACACAGCTTCAGGACGTCGCACAGGAACTCTTTGCCCCTGAACGTCTGCAGCTGCTCACGTTGTAGTTCTACGCTTCAGTACGCCCACATACGTCAGCAGGATGACGTTCATCATCAGCGCATAGATGATGGCTGGAATAGCCATGATATCATTATTGAATACAAAGGGACTGGTGGCGATGGTAATGGCCTGAGCCGCGTTCTGCATACCAATCTCTATGACGATAGTGCGCTGCTCTCGACCCGTCAGGCGCATTAGCCACGACAGACCCACGCCGCCAGCCATCGACAACAGAATTAATACGGTCATGCAGAGTCCTAACTGCGGAAACTCGCGGACGATGACTTCCCTATTTTGGATGAAGAACACCGTTGCAAGCAATATCAGACAAGGGAAAGCCAGCCGTTTGAGCACGTTATGCATACGCTGGGCCAGCGACGCATGACGAAC
>CACXAG010000088.1 GCA_902765585.1 uncultured Prevotellaceae bacterium | reverse complement strand
GTACGGCGGTTTCCTGACCGTCAGCTTCTGCGGCAACATCTGGAGCCATCCGCTGAACCCCGTTGGCGAGCTGAAGCGCGAGCCGAAGTTTCTCGAAGCGTGCAAGAAATATCCTGAGGCCATCCTCTTTCTGTACAAATACACCACGTCGAGCTGCTTCTACAACAACGAGAGTGTGACGATTGCTCCGTTCATCTCCGGACTGGCCAAGAACTACGGTGTTCGCTACGACTACTGCGGATGGGAGGGAGCCATGAGCGACCTGATGGGCGAAGGCAAGTGCAAGTACCCCGGTGCGGCCGGCATCGGTACGGTCATGGAGCAGACGGGCATCAATGGCGGTGCCGTCTGGGACGGTCCTGAGCTGACGTGGACGAACGGCGGCGAGGGCTTCACGGAGGTTAGTTCGAAGACCGTTGACACCTATTCCCGCCGCAACTGGGCAGCCACGCCCCACTTCAAGGCCATTTGGACGGATATGTTCCGCAAGGTCATCGACGGTACCCTGCGTGTTCCCACCCGCAAGGAGGTTGTCGACCGCACAAAGATTGTGGTGGTCAACGACATCAACACCGGCAACAGTGATGAAAACAAGTATGCTGCCTGGGGCGACCTCTACGACAGAATCTACAAGCAGGACGACCCCATGAACAAGGGCAACGGACAATGGATGAACAACTACTGCTATTTTAAGAAGACAGGACGCTATGCCACCATCCCCGTAACGCTCGAACTCTACGACGACCTGGCCAAGAGCATCCCCGTGCAGATGCTGAAGTCAAAGCGCAGCCAGACGTGGGGCACCTTGCAGAAGAAGGTAGACCAGTTTAACGAGCAGTATCCCGAAGTGTCTACTGGCGACCTCTTCGTAGCCCGCATGGGAAACCAGCTGGTAACCTACACCCCATACTCCTATCTGAACAAGAAGACCACGGCTGAAGGCCGCGTCCCCCTGAACTACAACACCTGCGACTCGCTCATCCTGAACTACGGCAAGTTGTCGAGCGGTCTCATCCGTGAGTATAACGACCATATCGACCTCTATCTGAACAACTTCCGTACCGATACGACGACTTTGGTCAAGGACATCATCACCATCAAGGGCGCAACGGCAGAGCCAACCTATACGAAGACTAATCGTGAGTCGGCAACGAGCGTCATCACCAAGGAGTGGGATGCCGAGAACGGCATTTTCATCCTCAACGTCAGCCATAGGGGCGGCGTTGACATCACCATCCAGTGTGCAGGCAGCAACAGCCGTCCTGCCGTTGAGGTCGCTCAGCCACTGCCCATCCCCCAACAGCCAGGCAAGAGCAACCTGCCCATCGTCATCGAGGCCGAGAACATGGACTACAAGAGCATCAGCGGACTCAAGTTTACCACCAATGGCGGAGTACCCGACGACGTGAATGAATTTGCTGCCTTGGGTTATATCGCTCTCAGTGCCAACAACAGAGGTTCGCTGCGCCACCAATTGACGCTCGACAAGGCTGGCGACTATATCATCGCCGTGCGTTACAGCCAGACGTCGAAGGCTGGCCAGATGAAGGCCGTCGTCAATGGCGAATCCAAGACCTTCGACATCGTGCAGGCTGGCAAGAACGACTGGCAGAAGGCCACCTTTACAGCTCATCTGAACGAGGGTACCAACGACCTGCGCCTGAACAACATCGATGCCATTAGCATGTTCGTCGACCAGATTATCTATACGCCGACCGTCATAGAGCCTGAGAAATATCTTATCAGCATCCGCGACGCTGAGTTGGGCAGCATTACCAGCAATGTCAGCGAGGCTGCCGAGGGCCAGACCGTTACGCTCACCGTTCACCCCAACGAAGGCTGCGTGCTGAAGGAGCTAAAGGTCATCAATGGCGTCTACTACACCATGGAGAAGACCATTGCCTTTACGCCGGGGTCCAACGAGATTACCTTTAAGATGCCCGACGACATCGTGGTGCTGCAGCCCGTATTCGAGGATGTCTCGCTGACCTACAAACTCGACTTCACCAGTGTGCTGACGGGTACGCTGCCTCCGGGCTGGCGCTGCGAACAGGGTGACGGCGTCCATGAATATCCCAACAGCTACGGTCAGGGCGCCCGCACCTTCACCGGCTTCAACGGCTACCAGCGCAAGGCCATCTACTGGCGCGAGAAGAATGCGGAATACGGTCGTCAGGCTGCCTATCCGCTGACCTTGGAGCCGGGCGAATACAAGCTGAAGTTCGCTATGGCGGCCTGGGCGGGTGCTCCGCAGTATAAGGCCAGCATCCTGAACGCCGCTGGCAGTAGCATTGCTGCATCGGCAACCCTCACGGCCACACCGAACACCAACAAGTCGCTGACTGCTGACGTCAGCTCGGCAGAAATCCACGAACTGCCCTTCACCGTTACCGAGGCTGGCAACTACATCATCAGCTTCACCTGTAATGGCGGTTATAGCGAATACCTGCTGTTGGACTGCCGTGTCATGTCTACGTCGACTACTGGCATTTCCTCCGTTGCCAACACTACTTCCGGCGAGGCTGCCTACTTCGACCTGCAGGGCCGCCGCCTGGAGGCTCCCGTCAAGGGACAGATAGTCATCCTGCGCAGTAGTGATGGAAAGACCAAAAAGATATTGGTAAGATAAGATTTATGTTTTTACAACTTGGCGTGGCTGCGTTGTGTCTCACGACACGGGCAGCCACGCTTTTTTCGCTTTGTTTTCTTGTTTGTTTCGAGGGATTTTATTACCTTTGCAGCTGTCAATTGCAAAACGAACGGTCCGAAAAAACTAACAGTATGCCCGAACGGCTGTGGAATGTGAACTACTGTAAGGTGATGGCAGCCAACTTTGCGCTGTTCTTTGCCTTCTACGTGCTGACGCCCTTGCTGCCGCTCTACCTGAGCGAGCACTTCGGCGCCACGAAGGACGTCATCGGCCTGGTGTTGTCAGGCTATACGGTGACGGCACTGCTGTTCCGCCCGTTCAGCGGCTATTTCGTCGACTCCTTTCCACGTAAGACGGTGCTCATGGTGTGCTTCGCCACCTTCTCGCTGTTCTTTGCGGGCTACTTAGCCGCCTCTACCCTACTGCTGTTCACCATCGTCCGCACGTTGCACGGAGGACCCTTCGGGGCGCTGACGGTGGCCAATTCCACCGTGGCTATCGACGTGCTGCCGTCCAGCCGCCGTACCGAGGGCATCGGCTACTATGGACTGAGCAACAACCTCGCCATGGCCATAGCTCCGACTATTGGCATCTTCATCTACAAGCTGACGGCCAGTTTCGAGCTGCTCTTCTGGCTGGCGCTGGTCGTGGCCTGCGCAGGTTGGCTGACGGATGCGACGGTACGGCTGCCGCAGAAGGACGTCGTCCGCAACAAGTCAGCACTCTCGCTGGACCGTTTCTTCCTGGTGCGCGGCTGGCTGTTGGGCGCCAACATGGTGGCCTTCGGGTTCTGCTTCGGCGTGCTGAGCAACTACCTGGCCATCTACGGCAAGGAGCAGTTGGGCATCACCGGCGGCACAGGCACCTACTTCATGCTCTGCTCCGTGGGACTCATGCTGTCGCGCCTGCAGGGCAGCCGGGGACTGCGCCGCGGCCTGCTCACCCATAACGCCGGCGGCGGCATGCTGATCTCGTTAGTAGGCTACACCTTATTTATATTAATGCCCACGCTCCATTCATTATCCATTATCAATTCTCAATTATCAATTAGCCTTGGCTACTACGGTTCGGCCCTGCTCATCGGCTTAGGCAACGGTCACATGTGGCCTGCCTTCCAGAACATGACCATCTGCGTGGCTCAGAACAACCAGCGCGGCACGGCCAACTCGACCATCCTTGTGTCGTGGGACATCGGCATCGGACTGGGCATCCTCCTGGGCGGCATCATCGCCGAGCACTTGGGCTACAGCGCGTCGTTCTGGACCGTCGCCGTGGTCAATGCCTTCGGCGTCGCCCTCTTCTTCCTGAGCACGCGCTCGTTCTTCCTGAGCCGCAACCTCAACCCCACGGTAAGATAGACAACAAACAAACTACTACATTATATGATGAATACTTGGAAACCTAATCTCGAAGAGACCAAACAGCGTTATATCAACTGGTGGAATCACCGGGGCATCGTGCTCAACATGTGGGAGCACTTCCAGCAGGGCGTCACGCCCCATGCCGACATCCCGGCACCCCAGCCCTACAAGGACCTGAACCAGCGGTGGTTCGACCCCGAGTGGCGTGCGCAGTATCTGGACTGGTACGTGGCTCACTCGTCACTGAAGGCCGACATGCTGCCCGTTGCCAATACGCAGCTGGGCCCAGGCTCCTTAGCCGCCATCCTCGGCGGCGTCTTCGAGGGCGGCGAGGACACCATCTGGATTCACCCCAACCCCGACTACACGGACGACATCACCTTCGACCCGAACCACCCCAACTACCTGTTGCACAAAAACCTGCTGCGCGCCTGCAAGCAGAAGGCACAAGGCCACTACTACGTCGGCATGCCCGACCTGATGGAGGGTCTCGACGTGCTGGCGGCACTCAAGGGCACGGACAAGGTACTGCTCGACACCGTCATGCAGCCCGAGGTGCTGGAGCACCAGATGCAACAGATTAACGACATCTACTTCCGGGTGTTCGACGAGCTGTACGACATCATCCGCGAGGGCGACGAAATGGCTTTCTGCTACTTCTCGGCATGGGCTCCCGGCAAGATGACCAAGCTGCAGAGCGACATCTCGACCATGATCAGCGTCGACGACTACCGCCGCTTCGTGCAGCCCTTCATCCGCGAACAATGCCAGAAGATTCCATATACCCTCTACCATCTGGACGGCGTTGGCGCCATGCACCACTTGGACGCCCTATTGGAAATTGACGAGCTGAACGCCATTCAATGGACGCCGGGCGTCGGCGAACCGCAGGGCGGCAGTCCCAAGTGGTACGACCTCTACCGCCGCATCCTCGCCGCAGGCAAGAGCATCATGGCCTGCTGGGTGACCTTGGACGAGCTGCGTCCCCTGCTCGACAACATCGGCGGCGACGGCGTACACATAGAAATGGACTTCCACAACGAACAGGAGGTGGAACAGGCCCTGCGCATCGTCGAGGAATACCAGAGCGATGCCGCCGACCGCCAGGTGCAGGACATCATCCAGAATATTGAGCAAAAAGAAAAAATAGTCCTTCAGTCCTGTAGTCCGCTGCAAAAAGAAAAAACATCCGAGTCTGTCCGTGTCAGTCCGCTGCAAAAAAACAACCGCCTGCTCATCCTCGACGGTGCCATGGGAACCATGATTCAGCAGTACGGCCTGGACGAAGCAGCCTTCCGCGGGTGCCGTTTTGCACAGCATCCGCAAGACCTCAAGGGCTGCAACGACGTGCTGTCGCTGACGGCCCCCTTCGTCATCCGCGACATTCACCGCAAATACCTCGCTGCCGGTGCCGACATCATCGAGACCAACACCTTCAACGCCCAGCGCATTTCCATGGGCGACTACGGCCTGGCCCCCTATTGCCGCGACATCAACCTTGCGGCAGCCCGCCTGGCCCGCCAGTGTGCCGACGAGTACAGCACGCCCGACAAGCCCCGCTACGTCGCTGGCAGCATCGGCCCTACAAGCCGCACGACGTCCATCGTCACCAGCGGCGAACCACTCAGCGAACAGCTCCTGGCAGAAGCCTACGCCGAACAGATACAGGCGCTGGCAGACGGCGGCATCGACGCCCTGCTCATCGAGACCATCTTTGACACCAACAATGCCCGCATCGCCATGGAGGCAGCCCGTCAGACTGCACCCCAACTGCCCCTGATGCTCAGCTTCAGCGTCTCTACGCCCGACGGCCATAACATGTTGGGACAGAGCATTCTGGAATTTTTAAGTGAACAATCTCAACAGTTCTTTTCCATCGGCATCAACTGCGTGACCGACGTCCGGCAGATGACGCCACTCGTGCAGCAACTGGCACGTTTCGGCACACGGGTCAGCCTCTATCCCAACGCTGGCCAGCCCGACAGCAACGGACACTACGGCAAGACGCCGGAGAGTCTGCTTGCCGACGTCTGGCCCCTGCTCGAAGGGCATCATCTGAGCATCATTGGCGGTTGCTGCGGCACCACCGACCAGCACATCGCCCTCATGGCACGTGCCGTCGAACCCGTCGCCGGCATCCGCCTCTCACCGCTGAGTGATAATTTGCAGCGGACTTACACGGACTCACACGGTCTATCTGAGGCAGCCCAAGAGTCCGAGTCAGTCCGTGTAAGTCCGCTGCCAAAAGACAACCCGTCCGAGTGCCTGTTCGACGCCATTCTTGCCGGCAAGAGCAACGAGGCTGCAGAAGCTACGAAGGCTGCCATTGCCGAGGGTGCACAACCAGCAGACCTCATCAACGGACAGATGATACGCGCCATGAGCGAGGTCGGCCAGCGATTCCAGGACGGCAAGGCCTTCGTGCCCCAGCTGCTCATGGCGGGACGCGCCATGAAGGCGGCCTTGGAACTGCTGAAACCCATGATGGCAGGCAAGGCCAACACCTCGCTGGGCAAGGTGGTTATCGGCACCGTCAAGGGCGACCTGCACGACATCGGCAAAAACCTGGTGGCCTCCATGCTGGAGGGCTGCGGCTTCGAGGTAGTCAACATCGGCATCGACGTCTCTGCCGAAGCCTTCATCAAGGCCGTCAAGGACAACCAGCCCGACATCCTGTGCATGTCGGCCCTGCTGACCACGACGATGGGCTACATGAAGGAGGTCATCGACGCCTTGGAGGCAGCCGGCATCCGCCAGCAGGTGAAGGTGATGGTGGGCGGTGCTCCCGTCACCCAGGGCTTTGCCGACGAGATAGGCGCCGACGGCTACAGCGACAATGCCAACTCAGCCGTCACCGTCGCCAAACAACTGATGGAAAAATTGAAGAATTGAAGTTATTCTAATCCTTATAATAAAATTATGAAACGATTACTTACTACCATCATGGCCGCGCTGTCGCTGTCGGCTTTGACCACGGCACAGGCGCAGAACCTGTCGGCTACCATCCATGCCGACCAAGGCCAGTCGAAAATCAACAAGGAGATCTACGGCCAGTTTGCCGAACATCTCGGGTCATGCATCTATGGCGGCCTCTGGGTGGGCGAAGACTCCCCCATCCCCAACATCAACGGCTACCGCAAGGACGTGTTCGAGGCCCTGAAAGCCCTGCAGGTGCCCGTGCTGCGCTGGCCGGGCGGATGCTTTGCCGACGAGTACCACTGGCGCGACGGCATCGGTCCCCGCAGCCAGCGTCCGTCCATGAAGAACAACAACTGGGGCGGCACCATCGAGGACAACTCCTTTGGCACGCACGAGTTCCTGAACCTCTGCGAGATGCTGGGCTGCGAGCCCTACATCAGCGGCAACGTGGGCTCCGGCACGGTCGAGGAACTGGCCAAATGGGTGGAATATATGACGTCCGAGGAGGGCACGCCCATGGCCAAGCTGCGCAAGGAGAACGGTCGCGAAAAGCCCTGGCGGGTGAAGTACCTCGGCGTGGGCAACGAGTCGTGGGGCTGTGGCGGCAACATGCGCCCGGAATACTACTCCGACCTCTACCGCCGCTACTCCGTCTACTGCCGCAACTACGACGGCAACAAGCTCTACAAGATTGCCTCGGGAGCCTCCGACTACGACTACGACTGGACGCGAGTGCTGATGGACCGCATCGGCCACCGCATGGACGGCGTGTCGCTGCACTACTACACCTGTGCCGGCTGGGACGGTTCCAAGGGTTCTGCCACGCAGTTTGACAACAACCAGTACTACTGGGCGCTGGCCAAGTGCCTGGAGATTGACGAGGTCATCCAGAAGCACAAGGCCATCATGGACGAGAAAGACCCCAAGCGGCAGATTGACCTGCTGGTGGACGAATGGGGCACGTGGTGGGACGAGGAGCCCGGCACCATCAAGGGCCACCTCTTCCAGCAGAACGCCCTGCGCGACGCCTTTGTGGCCGCCCTGTCGCTGAACGTGTTCCACCGACATACCGACCGAGTGAAGATGGCCAATATCGCGCAGATTGTCAACGTGTTGCAGTCGATGATTCTAACAGACCAGAAAGGCACGGGCCACATGGTGCTCACGCCCACCTACCACGTATTCCAGATGTATACGCCGTTCCAGGAGGCCACCTATCTGCCCATCGACCTGAAGAGCGAGACCATGCAGGTAGCCAAGGCCTACTTCCCCGACAAGGCTACGGGCAAGAATGCCGGCACGCGCCCCCTGCCCCTGGTTTCTGCCTCTGCCGCCAAGGCTCAGGACGGCTCGCTGGTCATTGCCCTCACCAACGTGTCGCTGGACAAGGACCAGACCATCGACATCACCCTGGACGGTTTCCAGGCCAAGACGGTCAGCGGCCGCATCCTGACCTCCGGCAACGTGGCCGACTACAACGACTTCGAGCACCCGTCGCGTGTCGCTCCCAAGGCCTTCACCGGTGCCAAGCTGAAGAAGGGCGTCCTCACGGTCAAACTGCCCGCCAAGTCGCTGGTGGTTCTTCAGCTGCCGTAGAGAGGGGAAAAAGATATATATGTTTGATTTTGCGTAAGAAATTCCAATTGCTCCGAAAGGAAATTCCAATTGCTCCGAAAGGAAATTCAATTACTCCGAAAGAAAATTCGATTACTCCGAAAGTAACGACGAGCATAGAGGACAGACTCCCTACACAACGATAACCCTGCCTTATTGCCCAATAACCCTGCCTTATCCGTCAATAAGGCAGGGTTAATTTCTGCCCCATGTCACGTGTACCAAAGTCCGTCCCGTAGATGTCATCCTTAGGCTCTTTGGGAGTCCGGCTTGGGCGGAATGGGAGGGAGGCCTGGGCGGACTACCAGAAACCCTTGGGCGGACTGTATGACGGCTTTGGGGTCGAAATCCGTTGATGTAAGGATTCTTTACGACTGCAAGTTTTGTGTAGTTCAAAGAGTCCCAGAAATCAAAGATGAGCGGTTGACGAACCATCGCCAACCGCTCATCCTAATCTTTAATGTTTAATCTTTAACCCAAAACGGCCCTAACGACCGATTTGGGTTTAATGTTTGTTCTTTCCGAAAAGGTCGGAATGGGTGCCTGTATTTACCAATAGAAGAATGAGTTCTGTTTCGTTCTGCTCCCAAACAAGGAGCCAGTTGGGCTGGATGTGGCACTCCCACTGCCCCTTACGGTTGCCGTGCAGTTGGTGAGCCTGATACTTCTCGTCGAGCTTCTCGCCGCGCAGCAACTTGGCCACGACGTCCCACAGTTCCTGCATCGGCAGGCCGCGCTTCTTGCAGAGTTTCAGGTTCTGCTTGCACTCGCCGGTGATGCGCAGTTCGTATTTCGTCATCCCTCAATCTCCTTTATCAAGTCATCCAAACTGTCGTACTTGTAGACGCGCCCCTGCTCTATATCTTCGATGGCACGGTCCATACTGGTCTTCCTACGACGCTTCAGCGTGACACTACTCACGCCACGTAACAGGCTGATGGCCTGCTTAATCTGGTCAAGCATCGAAACGTCTTCGATAGAAACTGTAAGTTGAGTCATAATTGCAATTATTGATGAATTCGCCTGCAAAGTTACGAATAAGCAAGGAAAATACCAAAACTATTTGAGTATTTTCGAGCGTGAAGCCCCTCCGTTATGCCCTGTGATTGGCATACTGGGCGGGCGTCTTCTCTGACTATTACCACGAGGCCCCGTACATCCACTGCCTGAACCCCGCCTCGAAGACCGACAAGAAAACCGACGGCGAGCGCTGGCAGAATCATCATTTGGCCCGCTTGTTTGAGCGGGCTTTTTTTTGACTCAGATCTCAATCACATCTCAATCTGAGCCACCTTCACCGCTGTTTCCCACGCCCTTACGCCCCACCATGAACGAGCCGTAACCTCGTCCTTGACGAGATTACGGCTCGTATTCTTTACCCAAGGACTGTTTTTACAATAATTTGACACAGACAGCGAGACAGGAACCTGTTTCCCACTGTCCTTCTGTCGCCACTCAAGGAGTCAGAGGCACTCCCTACATATCGTCATCGTCATAGTCGATGCCGTCTTGATCGAATATGATGCCTTCTTCACTGGGATTGCTCAGGCCCTGGACAAAGCCTCTGGTGCTGCCGGCCAACATCTGGCGCCGCTGCTGTAACTTTACTACCAGTACGGTAGGTGTCATATATTGTCTTTTCATTGTGTTGCTCTCCTATTATTTGATGATTACCTTTTTACCACCGCGAATATACACGCCCTTCGCCGTGGGCTTCGTGTCGAGCTTGCGCCCGTCGATACTATACCACGCGCCAGCCATTTCT
>CACXAG010000087.1 GCA_902765585.1 uncultured Prevotellaceae bacterium | reverse complement strand
ACGACGTGACTTGCTCAAGGCATTCAGACGATGAACAGCCTGAAGAGAGTTCATCTTAGAAGTAGCTATCTGCGACTTCTTCATTTCGTCCTTCGCCATCAGGTTGGTGAACGAAGCGGCCTTACTGACATCAACCTTGACGTCGTTCATTGCCTTCATCTCGCCCTTGCTCACAACACGGTTAGAAGCCTTTTTCGCGTTAGGAAGGCGATGAAGCTGTGCACTTGCAGAGCCTACGACGAACGCGGCAACTGCAAAGAGTAAAAATTTCTTCATAGTGTTTACATTTAGTTAATAATAGTGTTATTTTGTTTTCTCATTCAGCTGGAAGGTGGTTCCGCCAGCGGTGGCGGTAAACAGGCCGCCCGTGGGCAGGAAGTAGTCGTTGGGAGTCATGGCGTAGGTGCCGTCGAGGGTGGCGGCAAAGGCACGGGCCAGATTCTCCATGTCAGGAGACTTCTTGACGACAGCCTCCATATTCTTGTCCACCTTGTTCTCGGCAGAATAGTCTATCTTGGCCTGACCGTATGCCGTGCGCGTAATGGTCAAGGCGACACCGGCGGTATTGGTCTTGGTCTTGGCGGCGTTGGTATAGAACGTCAGCACCAGACCGTTGATGGCATTGCTGCCGGAAGACTTGCCGATGCCGATACTCTCTAAGCTCCAGGCAGCGTTGAAGACCTTGGCGGCGGCGTCAATCTGGTCGTAGAGCGTCTGCTGCTGGGCAGAGAACAGGGCGGGGTCCAACTTCCACACGGCGGTATGGGCCACGATGTAGTTGTCCCAGCAGGCGATGACCTGCGTCTGGCCGTCCTCGGAGAGCAGGCGGGAGCCGTCCTCAGCGAGGGTGAACTCCTGGAAGGTGCAGGAACCGAGGGAGTCGACATGGTTGATGCGGAAACCATCGGGGGTGAAGACGCACGACAGGGTCTTCTTCTGCAAGGGGTCTTCGATGCGCTCGCAATAGGTGAACACGCCCTTGTTGAGTCCGACGAAGTACATGGTGTCGACGCTATTGGTGACATAGTAGGACGTCAGCTGGGAGGTGGCGATATGGCTCTTGTTGGCATCGACGGCAGACATGTAGTCGGCCCAGGGACGGTCGCAGGGAATGAAGCGGGCCTCGGAACGGTGACGCTCGCCCAGGAAGAGCAGCTCGTCGGGCTCAAAAGATTTCAGCACGAGGTTGTGGTCGCCAAACATACCCTCGCCATTGTTGACGATGGTGCCGGGGGCTGCCGAAGGGTCTACGGGGTCCTCGAAGACGGTGAGCACGTCGTTCCAGGTGTCGAACGACAGCACGGGGCCTTCCTCGGCCAGCATGCGGAAGGTGCTGGTAAACTCGGTATACTTGTTGGCCCGACCATTGCGCAGGAAGCGATGGTTGCCGGCCAGCGTCACCTTGCCATCGTCGAAGTAACGGCCAAAGAGGTTGAAGCCCTCGAAGCTGTAGTCGTCGGTGCCTGCCACGAAGTACTGCATCACCCAGCCGTAGTTGCCCTCAGCGCTCTGGTCTACCAGGCGCTGCTTGATGTTCTCGTTGATATGGGTGACACGCAGCGAGGCGGTCTCGTCAAAATAATCGTCCTGCTCAAAGGTACAAGACGTGGCGATGGCTGCCAGGGCCATCATGCCAAGCGTGGTGCGGAAAAGCATGCTGTATTTCAATGTTTTATTGTTCAACGTTTATTGTTTATTGGTTATTGTTTATTGTCCAACGAGTTCGTAGATCGTTACGTTGTCGCGGGTGTACTCGTTGATGTTCTCCTGACGCTTGCGGACCTCCTGGCGAATCTTGAACAGATAGAGTCCCCAGACGGAGGTGTACCACTTGGTGGCGATGTCGAGCTTCTTCAGGATGGCATTCATGCCGCCGTCGTCAGTGGTGGCCTGACCCTCAGCCCAGTCGAGATAGCTGCGGAACGAGGTGAAGTCGGCGACCTTGCTATAGGTGGGTGCCGCCTCGCCCTTGGCGGAGTAGTTCTGCTTGGCATCGTCCACGTGGAAACTGGGCACGAAACGCTTGACGGTCTCGCCGGTTTCGCTGCTGACATGCGACTCCTCATAGAGGGTGAAATTGTTCCAGCCCTTGGTGGCATCGTCGAGACCACGGATCTCCAGCGAGTCGATGAGGGTGTAGACCTGCTCCTTGTCGCCGGGCTTCAGGCCGCCGTTGGCACAAGCGTCGATGATGGTGTTCATCCAGCGGGTGTCGGTATCGGTGATGGTACACGACAGTATCTCGACGAAGTCCTCGTAGTTGGCACTGGAGCCATACTGCGTGACGTAGCCGAGGGAGTGGCTCTGCACGGAGTCGCGCTCCTGCCAGGTGATGGGGTCGTAACTGCCGGGTGTCACCTGTCCGAAGGCGACGGGGTACGACTTGGTCTGGTGCAGGATGTGAGAGAACTCATGGTGCATGGTGTGGAACTGGTCCTTGTTGAGCAACTCCATGTCGGCATCGGTATAGGGGGAGTCCTGGCGCCAGAGCTTCATGTTGTTGACATTGATGAGGGTGATCTTCACACCAGCCGAGGCATAGCCTAAGGTCTCGGTGCCGGTGGTGGGCGAATAGGCTGCGGAACCGATGAAGTGGAAGATGCGCGGACCGTACTTCTTCATGAAGTCCTGACCGCCATAGAGGGTGTAGACGTCGTAGAAGAGGTACTTGATATACTGTGCCAGCAACTGCGACTTCTGGTAGTCGGCGGGCGACAACTGGAAGTTGAGGTTGGAGGCGGGATAGTTGAAACGGTACTGTATCTCGGTATTGTAGGGCACCACGAAGTTGTCGTAGAGCCACTGGTCGAAGGGTGCCGTAGCCTGCGTCTGGTCGACGGGCGGGATGTCGGTATCGAAGATGCTGGCATCGAAGTCGTCGTCGTTGCCACACGAGGCCACCGTCAGGGCCAATGCTGCGGCTATGATGAGTTGGAAAGTCTTTTTCATCGCTTCTTACTTTTTTACTTTTTTACCTTTTTACCTTTACTTTGCACTATAGGGTGCAGGGACGATGCTCAGAGGCTTCGACACGTAGCTGGCGCCACCGGCTACGCTGGCTCCTGTGGCACGGCTGCCAGGCATACCGGCCTCGATGACGTTGTTAGGCAACTGCAGCACGCGGCGCGGGTCATCCCAGGTCAGTGAGTCGGTATGGATCTCGTCCTCCTGCGGACCACGGTAGTGGTGGTAGACTGTGATGCCATAGCGCTTGATGTCATACCAGCGCTCGCCCTCGTAAAGCGACTCGATGCGACGGAAGTGCAGGATGCAGTCGAGCACGCTCTGGTCGTCGCCCTCCAGCACCTTCTGGAAGCCCATCTCCCGCGGATGCAGGTCGCTGACGTAGATATTGCCGTTACGGGCATTGCGGTTGTACTTATTCTTGATGCCAGAGAGGGTCAGCTGACTGGTGACCATGTGCGACGTGGTCCAGTAGTCCAGGTCCTGGATGGCGGCGTCGCGGTCGCCCAGGTAGAGCTCGGCCTCGGCACGGTCCAACAGGGTCTTGTCGGCCGTGAAGGGCTGATAGAGCATGTGGACGTAGCCGATACCGGCTATCTTGTCGGTGTACTCGAAGTACTCATAGACGCGGAACATCCAGACGCCATACTCCTGACCGCCCCAGATGAAGAGGTTGCCGTCGTAGCAGGGGAACCAACCCGACCAGTTGGGGCCACCACCGGTAATCAGGATGTCCAACGTAGAGGGTACCGTCCATGTCTTGCCATTGGAGGTGAAGGTAGTACCATTGTTGGTGGCATAGCGGCAGGCCGACAGCATGCGGTCCTGCAGCGAGTAGGTGGACTGGATGAGGAAGTTGCAGGGGATAGTATGGTCGTTATAGTCGTTCAGACGCGAATCGATGGTGTTCTGGTTGATGGCGTTCCACTTGCGCAGCATGGGCAGAGGGGTGGAACCCAGACACTCGTTGGCATAGCTGACGACCTTGGCGTATTCGCGCTTGAAGAGGTAGAAGCGGGCGGCAAAAGCACAGGCGGCATTCTTGTTGAAGTGGTAAGCAGCCACCTTGAACTTAGAGTCGTCGATGAGGTCGATACCCTCCAGCAGGTCCTTCTCGATGAGGTCGTAGGTCTCCTTGACGCTATGCAGGTATTCGGAGGTGCTGTAGTCAACATGCACCACCGTCTCGGACTTAGTGACGTAGGGCACACCCACGTCCTTCGAGCTCTGGGCCTCGTCCTTGTAAGACTCGGCAAAGACGTTGACCAGGATGAAATGCAGGTAGGCTCGCAGCACATGGGCCTCGCCCCAGGCAGACGACAGCTGCGGGTCGATGGCCGGAGCGGGACTCATCTCCAGCATGGCCTCGATGGCGTGGTTGCAGACGGCAATACCGGCATAGTAGGCTTCCCACACCTGATAGGGGGTGTCGTCGGAATTGATGGAATAGTCGTCGATGTCGACCCATTTGTAGGCCTGCTCGTGGAAACGCTCGTAGGCATCGTTATGGGTGGCGGGCACCACGACGTTGTCGTCGACATAGTTGTCGCCGCTGAGCTCGCAGATGACGGCAGGCGTTGCCACGGGATAGGCCGAGGTGAGCAGACGGTAGACCTTGTCGGGCTCGTCAATCTCCGTACGGTTGTCGGGCACCTCATCCAGCTTGTCGGTACAGGCGGCAAAGGTGGCGGCCAAGCCGCAGCAGACCAAGCCTGCAGACAGGAAAGTATATATATTCTTCAGTTTCATCATTTTGAAATTCGTGAAATTCGTGTAATTCGTTGTTTAGAAACCTAATCGCAATGTTGCGGTAATCTGCTTGGAGACGGGCGTTGCCACACCACCGGAATTGACAAACTCCGGATCCTGACCGTTGAGGTCCTTGTCGGCATAGAGCAGCGCAATGTTCGTACCTGCCAGCTTCAGCGAAGCGCTGGTCAGGAAGCGGGTCTTGGCCACCAGCTCGGAGGGCAGCGTGTAGGTCAGCGCTATCTCCTTCAGGCGAACGAAGTCGCCCTTGGCCGAGCGGGCGGTAGAATAGTTGTAGGCGTTATAGGCCGTCGACAGCGAGGTGGAACCGTAACGGTCGCGCTGGTTGAGCGATGCGATGGCGGGAATGTTCGTCACCAGCTCGTCGCCAGGAATCATCCAGCGGTTCTTGAACTCCTTGGGCAGCGACGACAGGTCGCTGTAGCTGGAGCTGAACACGGGGTCGAGGCGTACTCTGTTGCCACCGCTATAGGTGATGAACAACTCGAAGTTCAGCTTACCGGCCTTGGGGAACGTGTACTGGAGGTTGTTGCCGAACGAACCATACCAGGTGGGATCGGTGGGACCTTCATACACCAGGAAGTCGGTCAGGTTCTCGGTCTCCTGGAAGTTGACACCACCAACCGTTGCCACACCGTCCTCATTATAGACCATTGGCAGACCCTCGCTGTTGAGTCCGGCATACTTGTAGCTGAACAGCGGATTGACAGGATAGCCCTCGACACCATAGCCGGCACCTGTCACCAGGTCAACGGCACGGTCACCGGTATTCAGACGGGTAATCTCGTTGACGACATGCGAGTAGATGAGGTCCGTGCTCCAACTGAAGCGGCTGGTATGGATGTTCTCCGTATGGAGGCTGAACTCCACACCGTGCGACTCCATGTCGGCCACGTTGGCCCACTTGCGGTTGACACCACCGGCACCCTGGGTGAACACCAGACCGATTTCGTCGAAGTTGTCACGCCAGAAGAGGTCCGTGGTCAGGGTGATGCGGTTGGACAGGAAGCCCAGGTCGACACCGATGTTCCACTCGTATTTCTTCTCGTAGGTCAGCTCGGTATTGGCAAGCTGGTCAATATAGATTTCCGACTCGGCGGCATTCGCTGTCGGACGCCACTTGTTCTGGGTCTTATAGATGGTCGTGGCATTGGTGACCGTGCTCGGGCCAGGGGCTGCCGTCAGCGAACGGCTACCGCGAATCATCGCCATCGAGAGCCAGCTGGAGGCAGGCTGCATGAAGGGCTCGCTGCCCAGGTCATACTTGAAACCGACGTTCCATGTGGGTAGCCAGCGGCTGGAAGTAGCCTTACCCAGACGGTTAGAGCCCTCGTAGCGCATGGTAGCGTTAACGGTATAGCGCTTCATGAACGAGTAATCTATCTGTCCGTAGTAGGCCAGCGAGTTGTATTGTGTAAAGTATTCGCCGAAGTACTCGGTGTTCTCCTCGTTCATCTGCTTCAGCCACAGATACGGGGTATAGGTCAGGCCGCCATTTTCATACTGGTAGCCCCATCCCGTCCACTGGGTACTGGTGATGCGACGGGTAGACAGCTCCGAGCCTAACAGCAGGTTGAGGGTATTGTTCTCGTTGAAGTCGGAGCGGTACTGGCCCGTGATGCGGTAGAAGTTAGAACGGGTCACGTGGCTGTCCTCATACTTGATACCACCTTCGGGCAGCACGGTCTCTGGCAGCGCCAGGTCGTTGTCCGGGTCCCTATACAACAGGGGGTTGCTGTCGCGGACGGTCGAGTTGTCGTCGGTAGCATCCACACCGGCACGGTAGGCATTGGCCTGGTTCGACTTGTCCATGACGTTATGCACGCTCTTGGTGTGCGAGATACGGGTCGAGATGAGTCCCGCAAAAGTCAGCGAGTTCTTCTCGGTCTGGATGGGTTTGTACTCCAACTCGCCACGGAACATCAGTTCGCTGACGTTGATGTCGTTATAGTTATACTCCAGTTCATCAAAGATGTTGAACGGCGAATAGAAACGCGTATAGCTGGTATTGGGGTCCAGACAGCGGCTGGTATTCATGGCGTAGCTGAAGGGGTTGATGTCGAAGTCACGCTTCACCTCACCCGTCACGACGTCAGTGGTACGGTTCAGCGAGCCAGGAGCCTCCTGGTCGCGGTAGCTACCCTGTCCGGCCAGGCGGACAGTCAGGTTCTTCAGCAGGTCATACGACACATTGGCATTCATCGTATAGCGCTTGACACTACCACGATTGACATACTGGCCAGGGTCATCCATCAGCGACAGCGAGAAGTAGCTCTGCGACTTCTCCGTACCACTGGACATGCTGACGGAGTGGGTCTGGGAAATGGCACTGGAGAACAACAGGTCGAACCAGTCGGTATTGCGGAACTCGGCAGCCTGCAGATACTTGTTGCGGGCGGCTTCGGTATTCTGCAAGCCATACTGTCCTGTGATGGGATCATAATAGCGTAGCTGCTGGAACATGTGACCATAGATACCAGAATTCTGGGCGTTGGCCAGATTCTCCAACTGCAGCCAGCCCTTGTCGGCCATCTCCTTGTAGACACCCATCATCTCCTGCGAGTTCATGATGTTATAGTCGCGATAGCTGGGTTTCAGACGGGTCGTAAACTCACCCGTATAGTTGATGGAGGCACGGCCCTTAGTACCTTTCTTGGTGGTGATGACAATCACACCAGCCATAGCACGGGCACCATAGATAGAGGTAGCTGAACCGTCCTTCAGGATAGTAAACGACTCGATATCGTCTGAGTTCAGACCAGCCACAGCACTGGATATCAGCGTCTTGGCATCTCCTGACGCCAGTTCGTCGGCACTCACGTCCACATTGTCCTCGTAGATGACACCGTCCACAACCCACAGGGGCTTGGAGTTACCATAGATGGACGTGGCACCACGCACACGGATTTTCGGAGCAGTACCAAAGGTACCGCTGACGTTGGTCACCTGCACACCGGCAGCACGACCTTCCAGCGAGCGGCTCACGTCGGCCATACCTGACAGCTTGGCCTTATCAGCATCAATCTTGGTGGCTGAACCAGTAAACAAACGCTTATCCTGCTTGACGACACCAGTCACCACCACCTCGTCTACGGTGTGGGCATCGGTGACCAGCGTTATCTTCATGCCGTCCTTGGGTTTCACCGTCTGGGTAATCATACCGACATAGCTTATTACAAGCTTCTTTCCCGAGGGGACGCTGATGGTGAAGTTACCGTCCATATCGGTCTTGGTACCCTGTTTGGAACCTTGAATCATCACGGTGGCACCGATACACGGCTCACCGTTGTCCTCAAAGACAGTACCTGATATTTTGTTCTGGGCCCACGTAATCCCCATACCGAGGAATAGACCGAACAAAATCAGTGTCAGCTTTCTTCTCATATTCACTATCTTCTATTTATGTTACGTTTAAATTAATATTTCTATATATAATAATGTTTGTGTACAATAATAATAAATTAGGCATAGATATTCTCCACACTCCAAAACGACTTGCAAAGATACTATTTCCTTTGCAATTTAAAGAATAAATTTATAAAAAATGCACAAATATACGCAATATTTTAACATCTCAGGACAAAAACCGCCTTTTTGGCACCTAAAAGACGTTAAAACCGTGCAATATGAAAAGAAATAGGAAGGAAGCCAAACGGGCCTCCTTCCTACGTTACATGATTTCCATTATTTCACCAGTATCACCAGATATTTGCTGGTCGACCAGAACTGCTGCGGGTCGGTGATGCGCAGCACATACTGCTTGTTGGCGTCCTGTGTCAGCGTATAGCTGGAGGCGGGATGTGCCGTCAGCATTTTGGCAGAACGGGAGTAGAGCTTGATTTCCTTGTCCACACGGATGTCAATCTTCGTGAAGTAGCTCTGGTTGAAGTTGGAGCGCAGCACCTCGCCGTCCTCGATGATGTGCTGTTCCTTCAGCTCTTTCTTCGTGCCAAAGACAAACCATGCGGAATGCAGCTGCTTGTCCTGCGTAGCGATGGTCTTCGACTTCTGTGACGTTTCTTCCGTGAGGTTGCTGACATTGTCAGAGAGGTCAGACACCTGCTCCGTCAACTCGTCAATCTGGATGTTCTTGGCCTGCAGTTCAGCCTGCAGCGCCTTCAGCTGTCCGTCCTTCTCCTCCAGCTCACGGGTCAGGTTCTCCAAGGTGCGGCTCAGCTGGTCGCCCTTCACCGAGCTCTGGCGCAGCTGGTTGCGCAGTTTGTTGATGAGCTCGCGGTTCTGCTGCATGGTCTGCTGGATGAACTGCATGTTCTCGCGGATTCGCTCGCTCGCGCTGGCACCCTCACCCTGCTTGGCCACGCTGACGCGCTTCTCAGCAGCATTGATGGCGCGGAAGCCCTCTTCGATGTCGTTCATCGTTGACATCATGTCGTTGATCTCATTGTCCTTCTGTTCAATGATACGGTTCAGCGAGTCGGCCTGCTGGGCAAGCAACATGTCCTCACTCTTGGAATTCTTCTGGTTGCAAGCGACAAGAGCCGTCATGCATACTACCAATACGAATAGTTTTTTCATAGCTTTTACTGTTAATATTTCAATTTTTCAATCTTTCAATCTTAATTTTTCATTTTTCATCTTTCATCTTTCATCTTCCTTCCCGCCACGACGATGACGAACTCACCACGGGGTGCATGCTCCGTAAAATGGGCAATAGCCTCGGCAAGGGTGCCGCGCACGCTCTCTTCGTGGACCTTCGATATTTCGCGGCAGACGCTGACCTGACGGTCAGGACCAAACACCTCGCTGAACTGCTGCAGCGTCTTCAGCACACGGTAGGGCGACTCGTAGAACACCATAGTACGCTCCTCGTCGCGCAGCGACTCTATCTTCGTCTGCCTACCCTTCTTCTGCGGCAGGAAGCCCTCGAAGCAGAACCTGTCGCAGGGCAGCCCGCTCGACACCAAGGCGGGCACGAAAGCCGTAGCCCCAGGCAGCGTCTGCACCTCGATGCCAGCCTTGACGGCCTCGCGCACCAGGAAGAAGCCCGGATCGGAGATGCCTGGCGTGCCGGCATCGCTGATGAGTGCCACCGTCTGGCCCGCCAGCAGGCGCTCCACGACGGATGCAGAAGTGCCGTGCTCATTGAACTTATGGTGCGACATCAGGTGCTGCTGAATCTGGAAATGCTTCAGCAGGATACCCGATGTACGGGTGTCCTCAGCCAGCACAAGGTCCGCCTCCTTGAGGATGCGGATGGCGCGCAGCGTCATGTCCTCCATATTGCCCACTGGCGTGGGTACAATATACAATATGCCCATTCCGCTGGCAAAGTTACGAAAAGTCGAGCACAAAACAAAGAAACTTGTTTCTTTTTTTGTCGAGACGGAGTAAGTTCGCGCTCGAAGGAGCGCAAAGTTACGAAAAGTCGAGCGAAATGCAAAAGAAAAACCACTTTTTCTTTCTCATTTCCGAGACACAGTAACTTCTGCGAAGCAAAAGTTACGAAAAAAGACCTGAGCCGCATATACCGCTACATGGACAAGCTGTACAACAGCCAGATGGAACTGGTGCAGGAAATCAGCACCACCCACAAAAGAAACATAAAAATTATGAATTATGCATTATGCATTATGAATTATTTTGTATCTTTGCAAACTGAAAACCTAACAAAAAGGGATTATGAACAGAAACAGACTTCATCTTTTGACTCTGGTAATAATGGTCACCGCCACCATATTCCTGTCAGGATGCGGAAGAAATACCAAAGAACAGGAAAGACAGCGCAGGGAAGCAGAAGACATGGTCTATGCGGCCTATCTCGACAAGGACTACCCACGTATCATAGAACTGGTGGACAGTTTCAAGCCGCAGGGATGTTTTTCCGAAGGTAAAGCCTGCTACTGGCTG
>CACXAG010000086.1 GCA_902765585.1 uncultured Prevotellaceae bacterium | reverse complement strand
CTCTACGTGCGCTGGATGCAGTACGGACTGTTCTGTCCCGTATTCCGCAGTCATGGTGCTGACGCTCCACGTGAGATATGGCAGTTTGGCCAGAAGGGCGAGCCTGTCTACGATGCTATTGAGCAGATGATACGCCTGCGCTATCGCCTTATACCTTATATATATAGTACCGCCTGGCAGGTGACCAGCAATAACGACAGCTACATGCGTCCGCTGTTCAGCGACTTCGCTGCCGACAAGAAGGTGTGGAACATGACCGACGAGTTTATGTTTGGTCATAGCATCCTTGCCGCTCCTATCGTCAATCCCCAGTACACGGAGGAGAAAATCATCAAGGAAGATGCCATGACAGGTTGGGACAGAAAAGAGGTGAGTGGTGAGAGGTCAGAGGTCAGAGGTATCGACTGGACTATCGCTAAGACCGCTACGAAATACTTGCCCAAGGGTGCTGTCTGGTACGACTTCTGGACCGGCAAGCAGTATAAGGGTGGGCAGGACGTCACCATCGAGACGGCTCTCAACCGTGTGCCCATGTTTGTGCGAGCTGGTAGCATTCTGCCTTTGGGACCTGAGATGCAGTATGTGGGCGAGAAGTCTTGGGACAACCTCGAACTGCGCATCTATCCGGGTGCCGACGGTTCCTTCACACTTTATGAGGACGAGGGCGACAGTTATCGCTATGAGCAGGGTGCCTATAGCACCATTCAGATGCAGTGGAACGACAAGATGGCTACGCTGACCATTGCAGCTCGCCAAGGCAGTTATCCTGGCATGTTGCAGAGCCGCAGGTTTACTGTTGTGCTGCCTGATGGTCGCCAGCAGACCGTCAACTACGATGGTTCAGAGCAGTCTGTGAAGCTTTCCAAATAGCAAAATGACAGCTTTGACGGGTAAAAAAGCGAAAAAAAGAAAGAAGATGACACGTATTTCGGATATTTTGTTTACCTTTGCACCCAAAATTTGAGACAGTGCAAAAATTTAATACAGACAGATAAGCAAGATGAAAGTAGCAATTGTGGGTGCCTCAGGCGCCGTGGGTCAGGAGTTTTTACGCATCCTCGACCAGAGAAATTTCCCAATGGACGAACTCGTGCTCTTTGGTTCCGAGCGCTCGGCAGGCACGAAGTACACCTTCCGCGGCAAGGAGCTGACCGTGAAGCTGCTCCAGCATAATGACGACTTCAAGGACGTTGACATCGCCTTCACCTCGGCTGGTGCAGGCACGTCGAAAGAGTTTGCAGAGACCATCACGAAGTATGGTGCTGTGATGATTGATAACTCCAGCGCCTTCCGCATGGACGACGATGTCCCCTTGGTAGTGCCCGAGTGCAACGCTGAGGACGCCCTGAACCGTCCGCGTGGCATCATTGCCAACCCCAACTGCACCACCATCATGATGGTGGTCGTGCTGCAGCCCCTGGAGCAGCTCAGCCACATCAAGCGCATCCACGTCAGCAGCTACCAGAGTGCCTCAGGTGCTGGTGCCGCCGCCATGGCCGAACTGCAGCAGCAGTACAAGGAGATGGTTGAGGACGGCGAGGTGAAGACGGTGAAAAAATTCCCCCACCAGCTGGCCTACAATGTCATTCCGCAGATTGACGTCTTCCAGCCCAACGGCTATACCAAGGAGGAGATGAAGATGTATAACGAGACACAGAAGATTATGCATACCGATGCCAAGTGTTCGGCTATGTGTGTGCGTGTCAGCTCGTTGCGTAGCCACTCCGAGAGCGTGTGGATTGAGACCGAGCGCCCCATCAGCGTCGAGGAGGCTCAGAAGGCCATCGCTGCCGCTCCAGGTTGTACGCTCGTTGACGATCCCGCAACGCTCACTTATCCCATGCCGTTGGAGACTGCTGGCAAGGACGATGTCTATGTCGGTCGTGTTCGCAAGGACCTCTCTGACGAGAATGGTCTAACCTTCTGGCTCTCAGGCGACCAGATTCGCAAGGGCGCTGCCCTGAATGCCGTCCAGATAGGTGAATACCTGGTGCAAGCGAGAGACTTGCCATGCTTTGCATGAGCAAGTCCGAGCGTAGCAAGGCATGACCAAAGGTCAATATCTCATAAAAGTTGGCAACGTGAAGTAAAATACCTACAACAGAGTATTGTATAATTCATTTTAAATATGTACCTTTGCACCCAAAGGTACATATTTTATATTACTAACATTAATGCTTATGAAGATTTTTACATCATTCAAGACGCTGGCCCTCGTGGCTGGCATGCTGCTGACAGGAACAAACAGCAGCTTTGCAGCAAATAAGCCAAGTGGCGGTTCCGTCAGTGGTGAGTTGGTTATCAGTAAGGTGTTCTACGCTGGCAGCACCCGTCTGAACGGCGCTACCCCCAAGAACTACATGAACCACCTTTACGTCCAGCTTTACAACAACAGCGACAAGGAACTGGAGTTGCAGGGCATCTATGTGGCATTTGCCAATTCCGATGGCGCCGCCAATGCCTGGACAGCTGCCGACATGACTGCGGAAAACAACATGAAAGGCATGGCAGTGGTGAAGCAGATATTCCAGATTTCGCCCGATGCCAGCTATGTATTGCAGCCCGGCAAGAGCGTTGTCATTGCCCAGTGTGCCATTGACCATAGCGAGATTGCTGAGGGTGGCGTGAACCTGAGCGATGCCGACTTTGAGTGCAAGAGCCAGAACAAAGCCTACAAGGACTATCACAACGATGCTGTTCCTGAACTGAAGGTCGTTAAGACATTTGGCACTACTGACTTCATCAACTTCCTGAACCCTGGTCCTTCTGGTATTGTCCTGTTGGCTGCTGACACCAAGATTGACGAGTGTGCTACCACATTCGCTAAGGGCAAGGAGTCTGGCAATGTCTATACCGTTGTGCCCATGAGCAAGAGCATCGACTGCGTCGACATCGTCAAGCAGAAGACTCCCTCTGCCGATGACAAACGCTTCATCGATAGCTACGATAAGGGTTTCACCTGCACAGCAGACCCCGGCACTTTCAATGCTCAGGCTGTTGTCCGCAAGACCGCCTATGTATGCAGCGACGGCCGTATCGTTCTTTTCGATACCAATGACTCCAGCGTTGACTTCGAGTCGACTGACGAGTTGCGCACTCGCACCTATAGCACGGAGGTGAAGGGACTCGACGAGACCATGCAGATTACCATCCCTGAGAGCGGCTATCTGGCCATCAATCCTGAGAAGCCTTTCTGCGCTTCCAAGGAGCTGACCTTCGTCTACCTCAATGTCAGCAACAATGCTGCTACCACTGATATGAAATACTATGAATTTCCTGGCGACTCCATCCTGCTCATCAAGGGTCCGTGGATTGCCGTAGGACAGCCTGGCAATTATATACTGAAGCTGTCAGAGTCGCAGGGCGTCATGAGGACCCGTTCCTCTGGTATGTCATGGGCTGACGAGGACACGAAGTCGGTGAAACAGACTGACCGTGCTATCTATAAGTTCCAAAACGAGAAAGGCAATGTTGGCTTCAAGCGTGTACCTGCTGTCGATGGCTTTTACAACCAGGCTACCTTTACCGATGCCGACACACGTCTCTATTATGTCATTAGCAATGCCATTGCCGACAAGATTGCTGCTGCCAACGGAGCTACCGACCACAACGACCTTGAATTCATCCAGTGGCATAGCGCACAGCCCATAGCTGCTGCCTTCGAGGTAGAGGCTGGTAGTGTTGCCGCCTTCAATGCCGTGGAGAACGGCAAGAGCGTCAAGTTCGTGCTCAACAACGCCCGCGTCAATGCCTTCAATCCGCTCTTCAACCTCGCTTATGTCGAGGACGAGACGGGTATTGCCGAGCTGAACCTGAAGCGTTCGGGCATCACCGTCAACAACGGTGACATTCTGAATGGCTATATCCTGGGTGTCAAGGAAGTGAAGGATCTCGACTACATGGGAACCTATCCTGATATGAAGGAGAACATCCTCAACAAGAACGACTTCACCAGTTCGCTGACCTTCACCGCTACTGAGGGTGAGGTGGTCGCTGTCGAGGCTACTGTTGCTGAGGCTGCCAAGGAAGGCAACCATGGTCGCGTCATGAAGCTGTCTGGCATCGCTGTCGAGAAGTCTGGTCGTTTCTACTATGCTACTCAGGGCGACGCCCGCATCCAGCTGGCTGACGACTTCATGCTCTATGACTATGACTATGAGTGGCCTTCTGACATTACCGGCATCACTGGTCTGGTGACCTACAATGGTGCTCGCTGGCAGATTTCACCCATGACCACCGATGGTGTTGTCACTGGCATCCGCACAGTCCGCACGACTACTTCTGACCGTCTGGTCATCTACAACCTGCAGGGTGTTCGTCTGGGCCAGCTGCAGCGTGGCATCAACATCGTCAATGGAAAGAAAGTTGTCGTGAAGTAAGCGTCACGATCGATTCCGAATATAAACAACCTTGGGCTTTCAACTCAAGGTTGTTTTTTTTCATGCGTCTGAAATTTGGTCGTGTCGCTTTTTTTTTGTACTTTTGCACGGAATTATTCTGATTACTACTTCCTATGGATGACGAAATCAAAGACGAGATGAAAGAAGATGATGGCGAGTATCAGCCGTCAGAAATCATAGAGAACGATGCGCTGGAGCAGGATGAGACTGCCGAGGGGCACTCTGACTACAAGCCCGTCAACCGCTTCGACGCTGCTGCCGTGCACCACTTGTCGGGCATGTACCAGAACTGGTTTCTGGACTATGCCTCCTACACCATTCTCGATCGTGCTGTGCCGCATATCGAGGACGGTCTGAAACCCGTGCAGCGTCGCATCCTGCACTCCATGAAGCGCATGGACGACGGGCGCTACAACAAGGTGGCGAACATCGTGGGACATACCATGCAGTTCCACCCCCATGGCGACGCCTCCATTGGCGATGCCCTGGTGCAGATGGGTCAGAAGGACCTGCTCATCGATACGCAGGGTAACTGGGGCAACATCCTGACGGGCAACAAGGCGGCAGCCCCCCGATATATCGAGGCGCGCCTGTCGAAGTTTGCCCTCGACTGCGTCTTCAATCCCAAGACCACGGAGTGGCAGATGTCGTATGACGGGCGCAACAAGGAGCCCATCACGCTCCCTGTCAAGTACCCGCTGCTGCTGGCACAGGGTGCCGAGGGTATTGCCGTGGGCCTGTCGACGAAGGTGCTGCCACATAACTTCGTGGAAATCTGCGACGCAGCCGTCAGCTACCTGCATGGCGAGGAGTTCCATCTCTACCCCGACTTCCCGACGGGTGGCAGCATCGATGTCAGCAAGTATAACGACGGTCAGCGTGGTGGCGTGCTGAAGGTGCGTGCCAAGATTGAGAAACTCGACCCGAAGACGCTGGTCATCCACGAGATACCCTATTCCAAGACCACCGAGACGCTCATCGACAGCATCCTGAAAGCCATCGACAAGGGCAAGATCAAGGCCCGCCATGTGGAGGACCTGACGGCGGCGAAGGTGGAGATACAGGTGCAGCTGGCACCTGGCGTCAGCAGCGACAAGACGCTCGACGCCCTCTATGCCTTCTCCGATTGCGAAATCAACATCTCGCCCAACTGCTGCGTCATCGAGGACAACAAGCCGCAGTTCCTGACCATCAGCGACGTGCTGCGCCATAGCGTGGAGCGTACCAAGGACCTCATCCGCCAGGAACTGGAAATCCGCAAGGGCGAACTGCTGGAGCAGCTGCACTTCTGCTCGTTGGAGAAGATATTCATCGAGGAGCGCATCTACAAGGACAAGAAGTTCGAGCAGGCTCCCGACATCGACAGCGTCTGCGAGCATATTGACGACCGCCTGACGCCCTACTATCCGCAGATGATTCGCGAGGTCACCAAGGACGACATCCTGCGTCTGCTGGAAATCAAGATGCAGCGCATCCTGAAGTTCAACAAGGACAAGGCCGAGGAGCTGATGGCACGTATCAAGGCAGAAATCGAGGAGATAGACCGCGACCTGGCCAACCTCGTAGAGGTGACGGCACAGTGGTTCCTGTTCCTGAAGGACAAGTATGGCAAGGACCATCCGCGTCTGACGGAAATCCGCAACTTCGATACCATCGAGGCCACAAAGGTGGTCGAGGCCAACCAGAAACTGTATATCAACCGTCAGGACGGTTTCATCGGTACGGGACTGAAGAAGGACGAGTTCGTCTGCAACTGCTCTGACATCGACGACATCATCATCTTCTACAAGGACGGAAAGTTCAAGGTGGTCCGCGTGGCCGACAAGCTGTTTGTGGGCAAGAACGTGATGTGGGTCGCTGTGTTCAAGAAGAACGACCAGCGCACCATCTACAACGCCGTCTATCGCGACGGGCGCAAGGGCTTCTACTATATCAAGCGCTTCAACGTGCCCGCCATCACCCGCGACCGCGAGTACGACCTGACGCTGGGCACCGAGGGCTCGCGTGTCGTCTATTTCACCGCCAACCCCAACGGTGAGGCGGAAATCATCAAGGTGACCCTCGAACCCGCACCCAAGCTGAAGCGTGTCTTCTTCGACAAGGACTTCTCCGAGGTGCTCATCAAGGGACGTGCTGCCAAGGGTAACCTGCTCACCAAGTTCCAGGTGCACCGCATCGGCCTGAAGAGCCACGGACACTCTACTTTGGGCGGGCGCAAGGTGTGGTACGACCCCGACGTCAACCGCCTGAACTACGACGAGCATGGACGCCTGCTGGGCGAGTTCAACGATGGCGACAGCATCCTGGTCATCCTCCAGAACGGCGACTACTACCTGGCCCACTTCGACCCCAACGTACATTTCGAGGACAACATCCAGCGCATTGAGAAGTACGATGCCGACAAGGTGTGGAGCTGTGTGCTCTACGATGCCGACAACCAGGGCTATCCCTACCTCAAGCGCTTCCTCTTGGAGGCCTCCAAGCGCAAGCAGAACTACCTGGGCGAGAACATCAACTCACAGCAGCTGCTGCTCACCGATACCGTCTATCCGCGCCTGCTGGTGACCTATGGTGGTGGCGATGCCTTCCGTGGCAGCGAGGAGGTCGACGTCGAGCAGTTCATAGCCGTCAAGGGCTTCAAGGCCAAGGGCAAGCGCCTGACGACCTACGAGATTGCCACCATCGAGGAGCTGGAACCCACGCGCTTCCCCGAACCCCCGGAAACTCTAGAAAATCTAGAGACTCTAGAAGACGAAAACCTCGACCCTGACGCTGGCAAGAGCCAGCAGCAGGTCATCGACGAACTGACTGGCCAGCAATCCCTGTTTACTGATGAAGACTATCAATAGCCTGCTGCTCACCCTCCTCCTGGCTGTCTGCCCCTATAGCGACGCCCTGTCACAGACTACCGCTGACAGCCTGACGGTCACCGTCCGCAGCAACATGCTGGGCATCGGCGCTACCCGCGTGCTCGACACCTACCTGTCACAAGAGCACTTCTCGGGTCTTGGCCTCTCGTTCGTGTCCACGTCGGAATACCTGCGCCCGGGGCGCTACTGGTCGACAGTCGTCGAGCACGAGGCTGACGTCAGCAGCGTTCACGACCGCGCCGACAACCGCGATGAGCTGGAAGGCGCCTACAACCTCTATCTGGGACGCCTGCGCACTTGGAAACTGTTGGACGACCGCCTGACGCTGCAGGCGGGTGGTGTGGCGAACGTCACGGCAGGCGTCATCTACAACACGGCCAACGGCAACAACCCCGCCCAGGCACGTTTCGCGCTGAACGTCATGCCCATGGGTACTGTCTCCTACCGTTTCCAGCTGGGAAGCATCCCGTTCATGGCACGTTGCGAACTGGCTGCCCACTTGGTCGGTATCCGCTTCTCGCCCAACTACGGACAGTCGTACTACGAAATCTTCTCCTGTGGCGACTACGACCACAACGTCGTGCCTACTACCACCGTGTCTGCCCCCGAGTGGCGCACCATGCTGACCCTTGACGCCCGTCTGTCGCGGCGTTTCACGTTGCGTGTAGGCTACCTCGGCAACTTCCAGCAGGCTGACGTCAACAACCTCAAGCAGCACGTCTATACCCATCGCGTCCTCATCGGCATCACCAAACGGTTCTCGATAGCGACTGCGACCTGCGGTCTAAATAATAAATAACAAATTGCGACCTGCGGTCTAAATAATAAATAATAAATAACAAATAATAAATAAGAAATGAAACGAAGCATGAACATAAGGTTGTCGCTGTTTAGACCGTGGGGTCGTTCTTTATTTTTTATTTATTGTTTTTTGTTTAGCATGATGTTCGCATCATGCGTCGATGAAACGGAGTATGCCGACACGCCAAAGGGTAATTTCGAGGCCCTGTGGCACATGATGGACCAGCACTACTGCTTCTTCGACTACAAGCAGCACGCCTACGGACTGGACTGGAACGAAGTCTATCAGAAATATAAGGTACGCGTGAGCGACCAGATGAACGACGTGCAGCTCTTCGAGGTGCTGAGGGACATGCTCGCCGAACTGCGCGACGGACACGTCAATCTGACCACCTCCATGGACTACGGCCGCTACTGGGCATGGCGCGAGGACTACCCCCAGAACTTCAGCGACACCTTGGAGCGACGCTATCTGGGTACCGACTACAAGATAGCCGCTGGCATGTACTATCGCGTGCTCGACGACAATATCGGCTACATCCGCTACGAGTCGTTCCAGACGCCCGTCGGCGAGTCCAACCTCGACGACTGCCTCAGCTATTTCGCCCTCTGCCGGGGCATCATCATCGACATCCGCAACAATGGCGGCGGCCACCTGACAACTGCCGAACGCCTGGCAGCCCGCTTCGTGCAGCAGCGGACGCTCGTGGGCTACATGCGCCACAAGACCGGGGCAGGGCATAGCGAATTCTCCGACATGGAACCCCGCTATCTGGAACCCTCCAGCCGACTGCGCTGGCATCGTGGCGTCTGCGTGCTCACCAACCGTAGCGTCTTCAGCGCTGCCAACGACTTTGCCGTCATCATGCATGCCCTGCCCAACGTCAAGCTCGTCGGCGACCATACCGGCGGCGGCTCGGGAATGCCCTTGAACAGTTCGCTGCCCAACGGCTGGAGCGTGCGCTATTCGGCTTGTCCCATGTACGACGCCCAGAAGCGCGACACGGAGTTTGGCATCGATGCCGACATCCCTGCCGCCCTTACCGACGAAACTACCGCCGCAGGCATCGACCCCATCATCGAGGCAGCCCGCGAAGTCTTAAAAAAGTAAAAAATTGCGCTGCCGCAATAAATTTTTCATTTTTCATGTTTCATTTTTAATTTTTCTTTGTACCTTTGCACCCGCAAATCGACTTCAGCTCCCGAAAGAGGGAATTGACTTCGTCGATTCCGCGCCTGTGGCGGAATTGGTAGACGCGCTAGACTTAGGATCTAGTATCTCACGATGTGCAGGTTCGAGTCCTGTCAGGCGCACAACATAGAGGTCGGCATAGCTCAGCTGGTTAGAGTATCACCTTGACATGGTGGGGGTCCTTGGTTCGAGTCCAAGTGTCGACACAAAAAATCCCAAGCGAAAAGCTTGGGATTTTTCTTTGTGGCCCTCAGACATCAGCCTTCGCTTAGTCCTCGCCAGGCGTGTCGCTCTCACCGCCGTTGTCGCCACCGGTGTTGGTGCCACCATTGTTGCCACCATTGTCACCGCCGGTGTTCGAACCACCGTTCTGAGTGCCGCCGTTCTGAGAACCACTGTTCTGAGAACCGCTGTTCTCTGCCGGAGCATCCTCTTCCTCGTCGGCCAGTCCGGCAATCGTGGAGGACACCTTCTGGATGCTGGAGTTCTCGGCGAACTGCTTGCTGGCGTTGACACCGATGGTGGAAGCCAGGGTGACGGTCAGCATGTCGGTGGTCAGCATGGCCTCGGTGGCCACGGTGGCGCCACCGTACTTCTCGGGGTTGGCCTGCACGTCCTTGTCGGAGATGCTGCCGCTGACCTTGGGATAGATGGAGACGAACTTCTGTCCCTTCTCGTCGGTGAGCTTGATGCGCATGCTCTGGGCGCACTCCTCGTTGATGAGTTCCACGAACGACGCCAGGACGCTCTGGGCTTCATAGCGGCGCACGCCGGTGCGGGCCTCGATGAGTCGGGAAATGTCGATGGTGTCCAGTTCGTTGACGATGACGCTCTCTGCATAGATGCAATGAGACATGCCCTGCTGGTTCTGGTTGGGAGTGAACTCCCTCTTTCGGTACTTGATAGTTGCCATAATTGTAATTTTTTTAAATTAGTGAATAACTGAGTTTATATTAACTGTTTTAACAGTTTTTTCTATAGATTTTGTATCCTTTTTACTTAAGTATTTCAGCCTCGAAACCTTAACGTTTCTTGTCTCTGAATCACGATACAAAGGTACAACATTGGTGGAGCCCGTTGGTGGTCTTTGGTGGACATCGGCGAAACAAAATAAAAATTATTGCATTTCATCCGGCACATCGATACAATAGTCATCCACGACAAATTTGACGGCCCTTGGGGGCAGCGTTTTGGCGCGGGGCGTGACACCCATTTCGGCAAGGACATCCCTGCGCGAATTGAGGTACCTGCGAAACGTGTTGGCACTCACGCCCGCCAGCCGTGCCAGCTCAGATTTATACATTGCTTTCATCTTTAATTCTCAATTATCAATTGTCAATTATCAATTAGACCTTTGAGATAAAGGTCGCTGAAGTCCTTGCAGCC
>CACXAG010000085.1 GCA_902765585.1 uncultured Prevotellaceae bacterium | reverse complement strand
TTTTAATAAAAGGGCCTCTTTTCCATACTCGACAACCTGTCTTATACTGATATAGGTGGTTCTTCTGTAATTGAGTTGATAACATTGTCAATATTTCAGAAAGGACTAAAAACATTGCCAAGACCCTCAAAATATTGAATCGATTCAATCGACGAAATGAATCGATTCAAACGATGAAATGAATCGATTCAAATGATTAAGTGAATCGGGTCCCCAAATGGTAGCTTGAAAATGTCAAAATTTATAATCTTCAACTGAATTGCAGAAGAGCCAGTGAAATCAGGAAAAGGCAAGAACTACGGAAGGATTGCAACGCCACACTCTCAAAGAGAGAAAGGGCAGAAATAATTAAGCTGCGATATTTGGGATTCGTAATCCCGACAGTCCATATCCGACAACTATACATGAATCTGTCACGAACATAGGGTTCATTGGCTCTCGAAGCCTGCTTGGTTGGGGCGCGAACTATAGGTTCATGGGCACATGAACCCTATGTGCATTTTTCACGCATTTAACCTTATTAGACGTTTTCTGTTTCTCTGTATTCCAGCATCAGTTCTTCAGCCAGATATTCATCACTGCGACAATGGAGGTCGGCAATACCCTCGCTGATGAGTTCATAGGTGGTGGAATTATAGAAGAAGGATAGCGCATCTTCCAGCGTCATGCCTGATTCTTTGGCAAAGAGATTCACAATCCTTGCATATTTCATTTGAAGAACCGTCTTGTTTGCCTCCATAATTATACTCTTTCTGCTTTTATAAAATGTAGATGGCGGTCAAGCATGTTGCCATTCAAAATGCACAACTGATGATTTGGTGTTTCGTATTTCAAGCGGCCTAATGCCTCGTTTTTCGTTATAAGTCCAGCGAAATAAAGATCTACCGTATTGAAAACCTTATCATTGGCTACACCACCCGAAACGGCATCATATTTAGGGGCGTTTATATCTCCTCTACGGCAAAGGGTCACATAATCAAGCCATTCCTCGTCGTAGCTTTCAAACGTTTTAATGGCAAACCCGGGTGTTTCCTCATCCAACTCATACTCGTTGATGAAGGCGTCTTTGCCTCTTCTTGTGAATCGTTCAGAGTAGCGTATGGCCTGTTCTCGTATACTCGTCAAATAGAATCCACGCCCAAAGTCCAATTTGTCTCTGGAATGAAGTACATCGGGCTTTTCGACACATAGCGTAGATGCGTGATATAGTCTCATGCCAGTGCCCCCCTCTCCCTTAATGCTTCTGTAAGATCTTCTACAATATATTCCTTACTGAATGTATGCAGAACATCATAGCATGGTATAATATAGTCATTCAGCACACCTGAAGAGCGCAAGGCTCCATATACCTGCGATGCACTCTTATGTAGAGCCTCAGAAAGGTTGCCCACACAGAATGTTATGAAATACAAATGCTCTGATGTCATATCACAATTTCCTTTACAGCGGCAAAGTTACGAATAAAATTTGAAATAGCAAGCAAATAAAACAAAAATCTATCAATATGAACAACATGCTGGAACCTATTTGAACAGGCCATTGAAGAAACCGCCGATGGCGCTGCCGACACGTCCTGCTGCATTGGCGATACTGTCGCCAGCAGCTTCTACACCTGCACCGATTCGGTCACCGCGATACCCCAGCATCTTCTTCGTATAGCGCCCTTTCAAAGTGTTGTATTCCTCCACCTGGCGATTTGTCAACTGGGGCTTCAACTTGCGATACTGCATCATCAGGGTATCCTGCCTGGCTATCAAAGAGTCGGCCATGGACTTTGTGAAGGAAGGCTGCGCTACTACAAATGCTGCAAACTCCCTATATGCATTCATAAACTTCAGCGTATCGCTATCCTGAACTTTTGCATTGGCTACCGTCAGGCACATCAGTGCCATCAGAATTAAAGTGATTCTCTTCATCGTTATTTTCATTACAAATAAATACGCTGCAAAATTACAACAATAAATGATAACACATCCTATCGTTGACGTTTTTTCAGCTTTTTTCAGAGGTGTTCAAAACCTTTAATCATCTGGCAGATTGCCTCCAGATACTTGCGGTCTGTTTCGTCGAAGGTGTTCAGTTTCTCGCTGTCAATATCAAGTACCGCCATCACCTTGCCGTCGTTGCCAAACACGGGTACGACGATTTCAGACTTCGACTCGCTGCTGCACGCTATATGGCCAGGGAACTGCTCAACGTCAGGCACAATGATGGTCTCTGCTTTTTGCCAGGCAGTGCCACACACACCCTTGCCGAAGGGGATGTGCATACATGCAACAGGGCCTTGGAATGGGCCAAGCACCAGTTCTCTGACTTCAAGGTCAGAGTGTGGCGCGCAATCGCCAGCCACCACGCGATAGAATCCCGTCCACCAGAACCCCATCGTCTGATGGATTGCCGCTGCCACATTGCTCATGACGGCTATCGTGTCCTTCTCGCCTTCAATGAGTGCTTCTATCTGGCTGACCAGTAGCTTATATTTTTCTTCCTTCATATCTTACCAACATGGTGGCAACACGATATTCTCCACGTCGTGAGCCATTTCGAAAAGCGGAGAGATTTCGTCATCGGTGAATCCGGCAATACCGCAACCGATGCGAGTCACGAGGAACGTCAGCTCAGGATGTTCCTTGGCGAACGCGATAAATTCATCCACGTAGGGCTTGATAGTCTCTACCCCACCCTGCATCGTGGGGATAGCATAGCTCTGGCCTTGCAGGCCTACGCCCTGGCCCATGATGGCTCCAAACTTGCGGTAGGCGACATAGGCCGCCCCACCGCCGTGCATACCTCTAAGGTTGCTGCCGAACACAAAGACCTCATTCGGCTGCAGCTCTGTAATAAACTCTGGTGTAGTACGTTTCTTCTCCATCTTGTTTCGTGGTTATTCGTAATGCCTGATTCTAACGTCGATGCCATCGAGCTGGGCAGCAATCCCACTAACGTCAGTCTGGCCGTAGTGATAGGGGAACATAACCTTTGGTTTGATGACCTTCGCAGCCTTAACCAGTTGGTCTGGTGTCATGGTATAGGGCTGGTTGCAAGGCAGGAAAGCGATGTCTATGTCCTTAATAGCTGACATTTCAGGGATGTCCTCCGTGTCCCCAGCGATATAGATGCGTAGGCCGTCGATAGTCAGGACGAAGCCGTTGTCACGTCCTTTAGGATGGAACTGCGTGTGTCCCTCAGTGTAGTTATAGGCAGGAACGGCTTCAATGGTGAAGTCGTTGGCTATCTGCAGTTTATCGCCATTCTTCATCACCTCGCCAGAGCCGTACATATCGGCGCAACGCTGATTGGTAATGAAGCGTGTGTTTTGACCTGTCAGCAGCTTGATTGCATCTTGGTTGAAGTGGTCAAAGTGTTCGTGAGTCACCAAGAGATAGTCTGCCTTTGGCATGGAGGCATAGTCTATCACTTTGTTTCCCAACTTCGTCACAGGGTCAACCTCAATCTCTTTACCATCATACTGAATGCGGATGCTGGCATGTGTCAAGGCATGGAACTTCACGGTCTTGCCGCTTTTCGTCTGGAATACGTCGGTTTCATAATTCTGTTGAGCTTCGCTCGAACTCAATCGCGACTCGGCAAAGTTCGAATTCATTCGGCTTTGCTCTCGCTGCTCTTTCGCTTGGCCACAGGCAGTGGTTAGTCCAAGCGTAGCCAGTAGGCATGTTAGTATCTTCTTCATAATAGTTTTAAATTTTGACGCTAAATATCGGAGCAGAAATCAGAACCTGCCTAACGAATAACTATTTTTGCTGATTCATACGAAGCAGCTGGTCGATGGACATATCCTTCTGACGCTTCATCACGTCAGTAGCCTGCAGGACAAAGGCATTGCCGAAGACCTTGCGCCCCATCAGACGATTGACAACCCACTGAATGCGCCCCATATGCTGGTCGCGCAACTCCTGCGACTGTCGCTGTTCCAGGGAAAGGGGATAAAGGCTGAGCAGGTAGAAACTCAGACAGTCAGGGACAATCATCGAACGAACCATCATCTTCCGCTGGTCGTCGGGATAGTTGTCTTGGTAGAACGGATAGTCGGCACCCAGGTACTTGTCAAGGCTGATGCCCAGCGTGCCGTTGCCAATCACGATGCTCTGGTCGAACGAACCCACTTGGGCATAGATGACGGGCAGTTCAGCGGCAGGTAGCTCTTCATGCAAACGGGTGAAGGCTGCCGTCAGGTCAGCATTGATGTCGTCCATGTCGACAAACTGCTGACGGACCTGCTGGAGCATGGCCTGCAACGTGGAGTCTTGAAAGAAGCGCAGGAACTTGCCGTTGATTTCCGGATCGTCGACCTTGCCTAAGTGCAGCATGTCTTCTATCAGCATGCGTGTCTGCATGGGATAGTTGGTATACATCTGTTGCAAGGCGGAATAGTCACCGGTGGTGAGATAGAGTCCTTCGATGCGGTCGTAGCGCTCGACGGCAATCTTGACGTCCTCGTCGCCATGATTGCTGGGCTTCAGCTGCCATTCACAGCCGACGCACAGTATCATCACAACCAACAATATGCCATAGATTCTACGTACCATCCAACTTAAAATGTTAAAATCCGATGCAAAATTACTAAAAAATATTTTAAAAACCAAATTTTAACCTAAAAAAGATAAAAAAAAGTGACCCTTTGGGGTCTTTTCCGTTTATTTGTGTGAAATTTGCAAGGACTAAACAAATCGGAAACAATGAAAAAATCCCTATCCCTATGGCTGCTGGCAGCACTATGCAGCGCTGCCCATGCCCAACAAACTATGACAGTCAGCGTCAGCAATCCCATGTCGGTGGCACGTACTGACGTCCCTGTAGTCATCAACCTCAGTGCATACGGTGACGTGCGTTCTGCCCTGGTCACCTGCAACGGTCAGGAGATACCCTGTCAGTTGGATGATCTCAACCAGGACGAGACCTTCGACGAGCTGTGCTTCCTGGCCGACTTAGACCAGAAAGAGAAGAAGAAGTACAGCATCACCCTGTCTGCCACGGGCGAGCCGCGCCCCTACCCTGCCCGTGTGTTTGCCGAGATGGTATTAGGCAACTCCAAGGACAAGACGCTGAAGAAAAACCAGCAGAACAACTACATCGAGTCGCTGACGGCTCGTGGCGACGCTGCCTATACCTATAACATCCAGCACCACCACGGCGTAGACTTCGAGAGCGAGCTGAACGGCATCCGCATCTACTTCGATGCACGCCAGACGCTGGACCTGTATGGAAAATTCAATAAACAGCTGGAACTCAAAGAAACCCAGTTCTATACCGATGCCGACCAGAAGGCCCGTGGCTATGGCGATGACGTGCTATGGGTGGGTCAGACATTTGGCTTAGGAGCCTTCCGCGGCTGGGACGGCCATCAGCCCACGCTGGTAGAACCCGTAAAGACGCGTACCCAGCGTGTGGTCTCGTACGGTCCTCTACGCACCATCGTCGAAGTGATTGACCGTGGCTGGCAGGCTCCCTCACCTCTGACCTCTCACCCCTCACCCATAAATATGACTCTGCGCTATATACAGTATGCCGGCCATCGTGATACCGACGTCGAGGTGCTGTTCAACAAGGATGTCAGCGACTACCGTTTCTCGACGGGCATCATCAACGTCAAGGGTTCAGAGGAGTTCAGTGACAAGAAGGGTCTGCGTGCCTGCTGGGGCACGGACTATCCTTCTACCGACACCTTGAAATGGAAGCGCGAAACGGTGGGACTGGCCGTGCTGGTGCCGCAGCAGCACATCGTCAGCGAGGAACCCGCCAACAAGGACAATTACGCCTACGTGCTACAGGTCAAGGGCGACCGGATGGCCTACAAGGTCACCTACACCTCGGCCAACGAATCATTCGGTTATCACTCTGCCAAGGAGTGGTTCGAGTACCTGAAGGCCTGGCGGAAAGAAATTGAAAATCCCGTGAAAGTTGAAAGTTATCGAGTCCCGCAGAAATCACAGAAATAGCAGAAAGTTGTTAGAGGTCGCTGAAGTGCTTGTGGCCGAGGGCGTAGTAATGCCAGAGCAATGAGAAAGGGCGTTGCTCTGGTATTTCTTTAGCCACACGCGATGCCTGGATGGTCTGACGGTCGCTGTCAAAGTCATGGCGCCACCGCTTAAAGGCACGACGCGCCTTGTAGATGGCCTTGAAGTCGCCCAGGTTACGGTTCAGGATGAGCGTCTCCCAAGCTGCCAGATAATCCAGGAACCAACGCCAGCGCATGACGTGGCGTAGTTCAGCGTCTGGCAGGCATTTGTAGAGCATCGTCAGGTTGTTGCGGAAATTCAGGAACGTCTTCATGGGATTCGACTTGGGCAGCGTGCCACCACCGACGTGGTAGACATAGCTCTCGGGCAGGCACATGATCTTCCGGCCCCTGATGCGCAGGCGCCAGCAGAGGTCTATCTCCTCGTTATGGGCAAAGAAGCGTCCATCCAGACCACCGACGTCCCAATAGTCCTTGGCGCGTATCATCAGGGCGGCCCCCGACGCCCAGAGCGTCTCTGCAGCATAGTCATACTGCCCCTCATCCAGCTCCACTGTCTCGAAGATGCGTCCCCGGCAGAATGGATAGCCATAGCGGTCGAGGTATCCCCCACTCGCCCCGGCATATTCAAAGCGGTCACGATCGAAGATGCTGAGCAGCTTAGGCTGGCACGCTGCCACCTCCTGATGAACATCCATATACTCGATGAGGGGCGTCAGCCAATGGTGCGTGACCTCGATGTCCGAATTCAACAACAGGTAGTATTCTGCATCCACCTGCTGCAACGCCTTGTTATAACCCTCAGCAAAGCCCCAGTTCTGCTCCAGCAGAATTAGCCGCACGTCCGGGAAGTCCCGTCGCAACAGTTCCAACGAGTCGTCTGTCGAGGCATTGTCAGCCACATACACCGTGGCCTCGTCACGCGAGTAGTTCAGCACGGTGGGCATATACTGGCGCAGCATCTTAGCCCCGTTCCAGTTCAGTATCACGATTGCAACCTTATCCATAACCTTTCATTCCTTATTATTCAAGTTACGCATATTCTTTTTTACAACGAATTACACGAATTTCACTAATCTTTTAGCGAAGCGCAAAGCGCGCTCTTGTCGTGGTTGAAGTCGCCCAGGACAACGCTCATCAACTGGTTGTCATATTCTGGTTTAGCATCTGCTGCAGACAGTTCCACACGGATGTAGTTCCGTGTAAAGCCATGCATGGCCTTGCCACGGGGAGCCTTTTCGAAGAGCACCTCAGCCGTCTGACCGATATGACGGGCATAGAAAGATTCCGTTTTCTGGTCCGACAGTTCCAGCAACCGCTGGCTGCGCAGTTTCTTGTCGTGTTCGCTGACCACATAGTCTATCTTCAGTGCCGACGTGCCTGGACGTTCGGAGTATGGGAAGACATGCAGTTGGGTCACATCGAGGCTGTCTAGGAACTCAAAAGTCTCTTCAAAGCATTCCGGTGTCTCGCCACGACAACCCACCATCACGTCAACACCGATGAAGGCATCAGGAAGAAGGTCCTTGATACGGTGTATCTTGTCAGCAAACAGCTGGCGGTCGTAGTGGCGGTGCATCAGACGGAGCACCGTGTCACTACCGCTCTGCAACGGAATATGGTAGTGGGGCATGAAAGCACGGCTGTGGGCACAATAGTTGATGAGCTCGTCGCTCAACAGGTCTGGTTCCAGACTGCTGATGCGGAAACGGCTAATGCCCTCCACCGCGTCCAGCGCCTTTACCAGATCGATGAAGCGCTCTCCCGTAGTCTTACCGAAGTCACCGATGTTGACACCCGTCAGTACAATCTCCTTGCCACCTTCGCGGGCTGCCTCCTCAGCCTGTGCCACCAACGAGGCGATGCTGGGATTGCGGCTGAAGCCACGGGCATAGGGGATGGTACAGTAGGTGCAGAAGTAGTCGCAGCCATCCTGCACCTTCAGGAAGTAGCGCGTCCTGTTGCCACGCGAACAGCTGGGTGCAAAGGTCTTGATGTCCTTGGTCTTTTGGGCTATAAATGTCGCGATAGAATCGCGACCTACAAAACCGTCGGAAAGGTACTGCACCAGGTTGGCCTTCTCGTTAGAGCCCAGCACCAGGTCCACACCCTCTATCCGGCTGATGCGCTCTGGTTCCAGCTGTGCATAGCACCCCGTCACCACCACAAAGGCACCGGGATGCTCGCGCACCATGCGATGGATGGCCTGGCGGCACTTATGGTCGGCCACATCAGTTACCGAACAGGTATTGATGAGGCAGATGTCAGCCCGTTCCCCCTTCTGCGCCGTCTGGACACCCAGTTCGCTGAGCATCTTGCCGAAAGTCGAGGTCTCCGAGAAGTTCAACTTGCAACCTAACGTATAGTAAGCAGCCTTCTTGCCTTGAAAAGCAGACGTGTCTATCATATATATATATATAAGGTGTGTTTGTTAACGGCGACAAAGGTACACAAAAAATGTCACATTAACCCATTTTTTAGCAGTTTTTCGGTAGGGTGTAAAAAATACATGAATTTTAACATTTCGCAATTCCTTGATTTATAAGCATTTGCAAAAAAGTTACAAAATCACCCTAAAAAAAAAACAAAAAAATGATACGTCGTATTAAAAAAATGCGTACCTTTGCAGCGTTTTAATAAACAAATGATTGTTTTACAGATTTAAAAGCTTAGAAAAAATGAAGAAATTAGTATTTATGTTCGTAGCTGTTGCAGCTATTTCGTTCGCTTCTTGTGGTAACAAGACCGCTCAGGTTGAGGCTGTTGACACTGACACTGTTGTTACAGTTGATAGCGCTGAGGTTGCTGACAGCGCCGCTGCTCCTGCTGATAGCGCTGCTACTGATAGCGTTAAGTAATTAGCTCGAACTGAATTGAGAGAGAAAGACCGCCGGACGAGTTCCGGTGGTTTTTTTTTGTTTTTTTCTAGAGGATCTAGATGGTCTAGATTGTCTAGATGGTCTAGATGGTCTAGAATAACAGAGAAATCCCGGGTGCTTGTGGCACTCGGGATTCAACAGCGTATAATAACTATGATTGCTTTACAGCGGGTTATTCTTCTACTGTAGCGGGAGCTTCCTCAACAGCAGCCTCCTCGACGGGAGCCTCTGCTACGACGGCAACCTCCTCTTTCTTCTCCTCAACGGGAGCGTTCTCGGCAATAACTTTCACAGGAACCTCAACGGTCACCTCCTTGTGGAAGTGCACCAGGGCAACGAAGTCACCCACCTGCTTGGCTTCCTTCATGGTGATAATCTTGCGATCAACCTCCTTGCCCAGCTTCTTCAGCTCCTCGGCAACCTGGTTGGCACCTACAGAACCATAGAGCTGACCTGTAGCGCTCACCTTGGCAGCGATAGTCAGGGCAACGTCCTTCAGGGTCTCAGCCTTCTTCTCAGCGTCAGCCTTGATGGCAGCCAGCTTGTGAGCCTGCTGCTTCAGGTTCTCAGCGAGAATCTTCTTGGCCATGGGGCTGGCGATAACACCCTTACCCTGAGGGATGAGGTAGTTACGGCCGTAACCAGACTTCACGTTTACGATATCGTTCTTGTATCCCAGACCGATAATATCTTCTTTCAGTATAATTTCCATATCTTCTGTCCTCCTTATTTTACTTCATCATGTCAGTTACGTAAGGCAGCAGAGCAATCTGGCGGGCACGCTTAACGGCCTGGGCCACACGGCGCTGATACTTCAGAGAGGTACCGGTGATACGGCGGGGAAGAATCTTACCCTGCTCGTTCAGGAACTTCTTCAGGAACTCGGGATCCTTGTAGTCAATGTACTTGATACCGCTCTTCTTGAAACGGCAGTACTTCTTCTTCTTCGTGTCGATAGAAGGAGCGTTCAAATAACGGATTTCACTGTCTTGCTGTGCCATAGTTTAAGCCTCCTCTTTTTTACCAAATTTGTTACGACGCTTCTCAGCATACTCGATGGCATACTTCTCAAGCTTTACAGTCTGGAAACGGATGACCTTCTCGTCACGACGGAAAGCAGTCTCCAGCACCTTTACTACTGATGGCTCAGCCTTGAACTCTACCAGGAAGTAGAAACCTGTAGATTTCTTCTGGATAGCATAAGCCATCTTCTTCAGTCCCCAGGCCTCTTCGTTCACAATCTCTGCACCCTTATCGGTGAGGACTTTCTTGAACTTAGCGACCGTTTCCTTTGTCTGGTCATCAGACAAAACGGGAGTCAAAATGAAAACGGTTTCGTATTGATTCATACTACGTAATTAATTAAAAAAATGTTATTTTTGCAATTTGCGGCTGCAAAATTACTAAAAAACTATGAACTATGAACTATGAACTATGAACTTTTTTGTATTTTTGCAGCAAATTTAACGTTTTTATGAAGAAATTCAAGCAATATCGGGGGTTATTCCTTATTATAATAGGTACGTTGGTGCTCTGCCTGACGCGCATCGACGCTTTATCCTACCACAACTGGCTGCTCCTATTAGGGCTCTTCTGCATCCTCGCAGGCATCTACTATCACATCCGCACCATCAAGCACCAAAGTCAGTACTAACGCTCCACATGTATCCAGTCGGCATCCAGCCATCCGCGGTCAGCCTTCGGACTGGTCTCGACACAGACGAAGCCGAACTTAGCACCAATCCATTTCCCCTGACGCATCTGGAAAGCGTCGCCACAGTCGGTGAACTGCTTACCGTTCAGGCTGTAGGCAAAGCGAACGATGGGCTTGCCGCCATGTGCAACGCCAGCCTCAGCGTTGGTGACAGTCAGGCGCAGGTAGATGTCCTCATGAATGCCAGGCTTGTAGTCGACCTTATCCTCAGCAGTGGGCTTGAGGGTGGTGATGAGTTTTTCCTCTTGGGCCTTCCCACGGTCGGCATCCTT
>CACXAG010000084.1 GCA_902765585.1 uncultured Prevotellaceae bacterium | reverse complement strand
GCCCTGGAAGGCCTTGGAACCGATCTTCTTGGCGGTGGAGGGCAGCGAGACGCTGTGCAGGCTGGAGCAGTCGCGGAACAGTTCGCTGGGGATTTCGTCGATGAAGCCGCCGACATTGGCCGTAGCCAGCTGGCTGCAGTCCTTGAAGGCAGCGCTGCCGAGGCTCTTGAGCTGCGAGGGGATGCTGATGGAGGTCAGCGAGGTGCACTTCTCGAAGGCGTGACCCTCAATCTTGTTCAGCGAGTTGGGCAGTTCGATGGCTTTCAGCGAACGGCAACCTTCGAAGGCATTGTTGCCGATGGTCTTGACGCTGGAGGGGATGCTGATGGCAGAGAGGTTAGAGCAGCCCTTGAAGGCATCGCTGCTAATCTCGCTGAGGTTGCCCTGCAGCTCGACGGTAGTCAGGCTGCTGCAGCCCTGGAATGCCGAGCTTCCCATCTTGGAAAGGTCCTCGAAGCCGACCTCCTGCAGAGCGCTGCAGTCCTGGAAAGTGTAGCTGCCAATCTTCTTCACTCCCTGCATGCGGATGCTGGCCAGGCTTTTGCAGCCCTCGAAGGCTGAGCTGCCCAGCTCGGCAGTCTCGTCGGGCAGCACGATGCTGGCGAGGCTCTTGCAGTCGTGGAAGACGTCGTTGTCAATCTCCTTCAGCGTCTCGGGCAGCTGTATGCTGGTCAGGCTTTCGCAGTTGCGGAAGGTCTCGTTGTCGAGTTTCTTCAGCGGAGCCAGGATGTTGACGGATTTGAGCCCCTTGCAGTCCTTGAAGACCTGCGTGCCCATCTCCTTGACGCTGGCAGGAATCTCAATGGCGGTCAGTGCCTTGCAGTCCTCGAATGCCTCGTTGCCAATGCTGGTGACGTAGGCGGGGATAACGATAGCCGACAGGCCCTCGCAGTTCTGGAAGGCAGAGCTCTCAATGGTCGTGACATTCTCAGGAATGACCAGTGTGACGAGTGCCTTACAGTCCTGGAAACAGCTCTTGCTGATGTTGGTGATGCTCTGCGGCAGGGCGACCTTAGTCAGTGCCTTGGCACCAGAGAAGAGGCTGGCAGGCAGTTCGTTGGCCTTGGTCTTCATGCCGTCCTTGCCCTCGGTGATAGTGGCCTCTGAGAGGTCGATGGCGGTGACGAGGCACTCGCCGTTCTTATCCTTGGCCTTGGTGCGGTTGACCATCTGCTGCAGCAGCTTGATGTCGGCACCATTGAGGGGACCGCTGACCTTCAACTCTGAAATCTTGAACCTGTCGCCTTCGGCAATCTTGCTGGCCAGCTGTCCGGCGGCGTCGACGGTGATGCTGGTCTTGCCTTGTGCCATAGCTAATAGCGGTATGGCAACGAATAGGATAGTGATGAGTTTTTTCATAGTGGTAATTGTTTTATAGTTTCAATTTTTCAATCCTTCAATTTTTCCATTCTTCCTCACTTTGCCTTGTCCAGCGAGCTGCGTTTGGTGCGGTGGTATGAGCGGTAGTCGTCCATTTCTATCTCCACGTCGGGCTCTTCCAGCGCTCCCTCGTGAGGCAAGTGGAACTTCATGTACTTGATGTTGATGCCGCGGGCTATCCACATGGACTCGTAGTAGGTCTGTATGGACGAAGCCTCTTTGATGTCGGCGACAGAATTGCTGGTGTCTGTGCCGTAGAGGTCAGTAGTGTGGACATCGACGGGCAGGTGGTTGCGGTCTGCCAGCAGGGAGGTATAGGTGAAGAGGAAGTTGGAGTCGGTCTTCAGGTGGATGATGCCACCGTCGACAAGGAAGCGGCGGTAGCGCTCCAGGAACCACGACGACGTCAGGCGCTTGCGGGGGCTCTTCATCTGCGGGTCACTGAACGTCAGCCATATCTCCTGCACCTCGCCAGGGGCAAAGAAGCGGTCGATAATCTCGATGTTGGTGCGCAGGAAGGCGACGTTCTTCATGCCCTCACGCACAGCCTCGGTTGCTCCCGTCCACATGCGGGCTCCCTTGATGTCGACGCCGATGAAGTTGACGTCAGGATACAACTTAGCTAGTCCTACCGTATATTCGCCCTTGCCGCAGCCCAGTTCCAGGACGATGGGGTTCTGGTTATGGAAGAACTCCTCGTGCCAGCGGCCCTGCAAGGGGAAATCTGCGTGTTCCAACGCCCCGTAAGGGTACTGGAACACGCAGTCGTAGGTTTCCATGTCGGCGAACTTCGCCAGCTTGCCTTTTCCCATTAACTGTTAAACAATAACCGTTAACCAATAACCAATAACCGTTAATCGATGACGACGGTAGTCCAGCCGTGCTTGTCCTCGATTTCGCCGTACTGGATGCCGCGGAGGGTGTCGAAGAGCTTCTTCGAGATGGGGCCGGGCTTCTCGCCGAACGAGTAGCGCTTACCCGTGTCGAGGTCATCGATGTAAGAGATGGGCGAAATGACGGCAGCCGTGCCGCAGGCGCCAGCCTCCTCGAAGGTATCCAGTTCCTCCTCGGGGATGGGACGGCGCTCCACCTTCATGCCCAGGTCCTCAGCCACCTGCATCAGGCTCTTGTTGGTGATGGAGGGCAGGATAGAGGTGGACTTCGGTGTGACGTAGGTGTTGTCCTTGATGCCGAAGAAATTGGCAGCACCGCACTCGTCCATATACTTCTTCTCCTTGGCGTCCAGATAGAACTCGCAGGCATAGCCCTTCTCGTGTGCCAGATTGTTGGCGAAGAGCGAAGCAGCGTAGTTGCCGCCTACCTTATATTTACCTGTGCCGAGAGGTGCCGAACGGTCGAAGTCGCGGATGATGACGTAGGGGTTGGCAGCAAAGCCACCCTTGAAGTACGGACCTACGGGGGTGACAAAAATGAGGAAGCAGTACTCCTTGGCGGGGTGTACGCCGACCTGTGCGCTCGTGCCAATCAGCAGCGGGCGGATATAGAGCGTGGCACCACTCTCATAGGTGGGAATCCACTCCTGGTTGAGGCGAACCACCTTCTTGACCATCTCAGTAAACAGCTCAGTGCTTACCTCGGGCATCATGATGCCGCGGCAGGTTGACTGCAGGCGGGCGGCATTCTCGTCGACGCGGAATACGCGCACCTTGCCGTCTGGGCAGCGGTAGGCCTTCAGCCCCTCGAAAGCCTCCTGGCCGTAGTGCAGGCAGGTAGCAGCCATGTGCAGTTTCAAATACTCGTCGGAGCAGACCTCAATCTCGCCCCATTTGCCGTCACGGTAGTAACAGCGTACGTTGTAGTCGGTCTTCATGTAGCCGAACGACAGACTACCCCAGTCTAAATCTTTCATAATGTCTATGTTTTGTTGTCGTTGTATGTCAATTTGGGCGCAAAAGTAATCAAAATCTTGTGTTTTTGCAAGAAAAACACCCAAATATTTCATCTTTCGTCATGATTCTTTCATTTTTCGTCTTTCATCTTTCACGTTGCCGACTACTGCGTGCTGATCTTGGCTATTTCCTCTTCGGTCTTGGTTAGCTTGTCCTTGCAGAACTTGATAAGTCGCTGTGCTGCTTTCAGTTGCACAGCGAGCTCGTCGATGTCGTACTCGTTATTCTCCATCTTGCGGACGATAGCCTCCAAATGGGCCAGTGCCTCTTCGTATTTCAATTCGTCATTCATAACGCTTATCTTTTATTTTTCATTTTTCATTTTTCATCTTCTAACCACTGACCTCACCGTTCCCTTTTCCACACGGGTCTCTATGATGTCGCCGTCATGGAGGACGGCAGGGTCGCGAACAGTCTTGCCGTCTTTGAGCGTGATGCTGTAGCCACGGCTGAGCAGCAGCTGAGGGTCGAAGCTCTGCAACTTTAGCGACAACTCGCTGAGGAGATGCTTCTGGTTGGTCAGCCGGCGTTCGATAGCAATGGGCAGACGGTTCCCCAACTGTTCTATGCGGTGGCGCTGGTCGCCTAAGGTACGCTGTACGAGGGCGGGGATGAGCGTCGCCAGCTGGCCGATGCGCTGCTGCTGGCTGCGGATGCGCTCATTGACGTAGCGGCCGATGAAGGCCTCGGCCTGTGTGATGCGGTCGAGGATGGCGCGCAGGTTATCGATGAGCAGGGCGGCGGCAGCCGTGGGCGTCTTGACCCGTGTATGACTCACCATATCGAGGATGCTCTCGTCGCGGTCGTGTCCGATGCCAGTGATGATGGGCAGTGGGAACTGGGCGACGTTCTCAGCCAGTGCCAGCGTGTCGAAGCCGCTGAGGTCGGCAGTGGCTCCGCCGCCGCGGATGATGACCACGGCATCGAAGATAGGGGTGAGTGTTGAGGGCTGAGAGGTGAGAGAATAGATTTGCTCAAGGGCGGCGATGATGGACGACTCCACCTGTTCACCCTGCATGACGGCAGGGAAGAGCTGGACGCTGAACTGGAAACCGCTATCCTCCAGCTGGCGGCAGAAGTCGCCATAGCCTGCGGCGTTGGGGGCTGAGATGACGGCGATGCGCTGACAGAACAGCGGCAGGCGTAGTTCGCGCTGCAGGTCGAAGACGCCCTCTTCCTTCAGTTGGCGGACAATCTCTTGACGGCGGCGTGCCATATCGCCCAGGGTGTACGTCGGGTCGATGTCGCTGACTATCCAGGAGAAGCCGTAGGCCTCGTGGAACTGGGGGTACACCTTCAGCAGCACCTTCAGACCAGCGCGCAGCGGCTGTCCTGTGGCGCGCTCGAAGTGGGGGCGTACCAGTTGCCACGTCTGTCGCCAGCACTTCGCTGAGGCACGGGCGACGGGCGTATTGTTGCGCTCGTCCTTCTCGATGAGCTCCATATAGCAGTGACCGCCGTGCTCGCGGCATTCCGACAGTTCCGCCTCCACCCAGTATTCGTCGGGCAGGGCGGTCTCAATGACGTCGCGTACCAGGAGGTTCAGCTGGCGCAGGGAATATCTTTTCAGTTCATCAATCATAGTTCAGTCTTCACTTTCCCTATCATATACGCCCGCCAGAAGTTGGGCATGCCATAGCCGTAGATGTTGTCGGGGTGCTCGTGGTTATTGCTGGTCTGGCGGATGAGTTCCATGATGTCCTCTGCCTTCTTGTAGGGCAGCGCCTGCCACAGACAGGCCACTAATCCGCAGACGATGGGGGCAGCAAACGACGTCCCCATGTCGCTCATGATGACGCCGCGCCCGTTGACGAGGCGTGCTGGGGCACCCATCGCTACGACGTCAGGCTTCACCCGTCCGTCCTGCGACGGTCCTACGCTGCTAAAGGGCGCTATGCGGTGTGACGGCATGTCGTTGACAGCGCCTACGGTCAGGATATGGTCGGCATCGGCAGGCACGCCGATCTTCTTCCAAGGGCCCATGCCGGAGTTGCCTGCCGAGTTGACGAGGATGATGCCTTTGGCGGCCAGCATGGCTGCCGAACGGCTGACAAATGACGTGCGCCCGTCGAGTTGCCACTGTTGGTAGGACGTCTGCGGGTTGTCGTACTCATTGTAGCCTAATGACGAGTTGATGAGGTCGCAGCCCACTGAGTCGGCAAATTCTGCCGCCATCGTCCAATAGTCTTCCTCCACCTCCTGTTCAGTCTGCTGGTCTTCGCTGCGCAGCACCCAGTAGGCAGCACGCGGCGCCGTGCCTATATAGTAATAAGGCTCGTTGATAGCCATAGCCGACAACACCCGTGTGCCGTGGTCGGTATCGTAGAAGAGGGTTGGAGTCTCTGGGTTGACGAAGTCGCGCCAGCCTCGGATGTCGATACGCTGGAAGGCAGGAATGCGGTCGATATGGCGGAAGCCGCCGTCGATGACGGCAATCATCATGCCCTCGCCGCGCATGCCGATGTCATGCAGGCGGTGGCCCATGACGGAGCGTATCTGGTCGGCGGCAGTGCCGTATATCTCGCCAGTCACACTGTCGTGCTCTTCGAAGTGCTCGTGGTATTTCTGTTTTGTCAGCGGCGTGATGGAGTCGGGAGCCTGCCACACCAGTTTGCAGGCCTTGACAAATGGCAGCTGGCAGAGGTGACTGACGACGGTTGTATCCTTCGTCCTGACCAGTACGCTGTTCTGCCAGCGGCTCTGGCCTATGATGCTCACTGTCGTCTTTTCTATCTGTCGCAAGTAGCGGCTGCTGACGGGCAGGTCGGTGGAGTCGAGCGGCAGTTCCTGTCGTTTGCGCCGTTCGATGGACCGCCGCGAGAGATAGCGCCAGGGATGTTCCAGCGAGTAGGGCGTTCCCTGCTTGTCGGTGAGCGTCACCCGATAGATGAAAGCCGGTCCCTTTTTGTATTTCACTTTTTGTATGGCATCTTGCTGATGTCCAGCATGAAGAGTGAGTAGAGGTACCAGTAGGATGAGGATGGTCAGTAGTCGTTTCATGTTTTTTCTACATGTTTTCTGCGTGCAAAGGTACAACATTTTCTTCATATTCCTATCATAATAAAGCCTAAAAGATTTGGCAGTTCGTCTGAATTGCCGTACCTTTGCACATTATTTAATAAGGAATGGACAATAAACAAGCTGCACTGGAGCTGGGAACGAAGCCCGTAGGCGGACTGCTGATGCAGTATGCGCTGCCTGCCATCGTGGCCATGACAGCCTCCAGTCTCTATAATATCATCGACCGCGCCTTCATTGGACAGGTGGTGGGACCAGAGGCCATTGCCGGTCTGGGCATCACCTTCCCCTTCATGAATCTCAGCGCCGCCTTTGGTGCTGCCGTAGGCGTGGGTGCGTCGACAAGCATCAGCGTCAAGTTAGGACAGAAGGACTACAAGCGTGCCCAGAACCTGTTGGGCAACACGGTGACCCTCAACCTTATTATCGGCGTCCTGTTCATGGTGGTGTGCATGATATTCCTTGACCCCATTCTGCGTTTCTTCGGCGCCTCCGACGTTACGCTGCCCTATGCTCGGGAGTTTATGATCATCATCCTGCTGGGCAATGTCGTGACACACATGTATTTCGGCATGAATGCCGTGTTGCGTGCCGCCGGCAAGCCCCGTCATGCCATGTATGCCACGCTCTTTACCGTGGCCTGTAACATTGTGCTGGTCGTGGCCTTTGTGTGGTGGTTTCGCTGGGGCATCCGCGGTGCGGCACTGGCAACGGTGACGTCGCAGTCGCTGGCGCTGTGCTGGCAGATGTGGATGTTTTCTGACAAGAAGGAACTGTTGCACCTGTGTCGTGGTATCTATCGCCTGCGCCCGCAGCTGGTGAAGAACATCATTGCCATTGGCATCTCGCCCTTCCTGATGCAGGCGACGTCGTGCATCATCGTCATCTTCATGAACAACCAGTTTGTGCGCTATGGTGGCGACATGGCTGTGGGTGCCTATTCCATTGCCAACTCCATGGTCATGGTGTTCTTTATGTTTGTGATGGGCATGATTCAGGGTATGCAGCCTATCGTAGGCTATAACTTTGGCGCCGAGAAGTACGACCGCATGTTCCGCTGCCTGTGGCTGACCATCGCCGCCGCCACGAGCATCCTGTTAGTGGGTTGGGCACTATCGATGCTCTTCCCTAAAGAGATTGCCCGCATCTTTACCACTGACCCGACGCTGCTCGAAATGTCGGCACGCGGCATCCGGCTCGACATGCTGGTATTCTTTGTCGTAGGTTCGCAGGCCGTCATCACCAACTTCTTCCAGTGCATCGGCAAGGTGAGGGTGTCCATCTTCCTCTCGCTGTCGCGACAGCTTTTCATGCTGCTGCCGATGGCGTTTTTCTTCCCCCTTGTCTGGGGATTGGACGGCGTGTGGTATTCGATGCCTGCCAGCGACTTCGGCTCGTTTGCCATGACCATACCTATATTATTGTGGTACCTTAGAAAAATCAAACAAAAATGAAACATATCATCATTTGTGTAGGACGCCAGTTGGGTAGTGGCGGTCACGATATTGCCCGCATGCTGGCACTCGACTTTAACGCCAAGTATTATGACAAGGAAATTCTCAACCTGGCGGCCAAGGAGAGTGGCATCAGCGAGAAGTTCTTCGAACAGAACGACGAGCAGCGCGGCATTTTCCGTTCACTGTTCCATCTGCGTGCAACCCCTGTGCCTGACGACAATATGTACCAGAACAAGTTCTCGCAGGAGAACCTGTTCAAGTTTCAGAGCGATGCCATTCTCAAGGCTGCCGATGAAGGATCGTGTGTCTTCGTAGGGCGCTGCGCCGACTATGTGCTGCGTGAGCGGAAAGACGTGATGAGCGTCTTTATCAGTGCTTCCAAGCGCTTCCGCATCGACCAGGTGATAGCCCGCCATCCTAAAATGAGCGTGCCTGAGGCCAATAAGTTTATCAATCAGTGTGAAGCTAAGCGTGCCGCCTATTATAACTACTATACGGGCAAGAAATGGGGCGATGCCTCGTCCTATGACCTCTGCATCGACACCTCGGTGCTGGGACTACAGGCAACCGAGCGCTTCATAGCCGACTATGTGCGCAAACGTTTTGGACTATGAATAGCAGACGGCACCGACTTTTCTCCCTCTTCTGGCTCATCCTGCTGACGGCTGTGGTCATGCCGGCGTATGCCGACACGACGACGGTGCACCGTCTGGAAGTTGAAGGGGTGCCCAGCCATGTCATACAGAACAACCGCTACCTGCGGGGCAGCAATCCCGAGGGGGAACAGATTAAGAATTCGTTAACCCTGAAGTTGACCTATACCCTGCAACATTCCGGTCGTCAGGAAGAGGTGGGAGCCTATCATGGCATTGGTACTGGCATGCTGCTGACCAGTCAACAGATGGGAAGACCCGTGCTGGCGTATATTGTACAGGGAGCCCCAATCATCAACTTCTCGCGCAGCGTGTCGCTCAACTATGAGCTGAACCTTGGCGCGGCTTTCGGCTGGAAGTCGTACCGTGAAGTTGACAACGAGGACAATCATGTCGTGGGCTCGCCCGTCACCGCCTATATCGGTGCCGACGTCTACCTGCGCATGAGGCTGGGACGCCACTTCGACCTGAACGTGGGTTATGGCTACAACCACTTCTCGAATGCCAATCTTCGTATGCCCAACGAGGGTTTCAACAATATGGGCGCCCGCGTGTCGGCAGCTTATTACTTCAACCGTACCGACCAGACGGCACGTGCCTCGCTGTTCACTGCTGAGACGCTGCCCAAGGAGCGTCGCTGGGTTTGGGATATTGTGGCGTACGGTGGTTGGAAGAAGAAGAGCCTCAGTCTGCCGGCAGGGTTCGGTGTGGCAGGACTTTCGGTCAGTCCAACCTATCGGCTGAACAGCGCCTTTGCCATCGGACCTTCTCTGGATGGTGTCTATGACCACAGCGTCAACCTGACGACGTCAGATGTCAACGGTGACGGACTGCTGGAATATGAGTACCCCAGCCGTTCCCAGCAGTTGGCATTAGGTTTGCAGGCACGAGCTGAACTGACTATGCCGCTGTTCCGCGCCAGTGCTGGATTCGGACGCTATGTCGTGGGCGGACTGTCATGCTTCTACGAGACGCTGGCCATGAAGGTGGACGTGACGCGTCACTTCTTCCTCAACATCGGCTACTGCCTCTATAACTACAACTATACCAACAACCTGATGCTTGGCATCGGACTAAGATTTGGATCATGAAGAAGATAGGAATAATCAGCGATACGCACAGCTACTGGGATGAGAAGTACCTACACTACTTCGAGCCCTGCGATGAGATATGGCATGCCGGCGACATTGGTAGCGTGGAGGTTGCAGAGAAGTTTGAGGCCTTCCGCCCGTTCCGTGCCGTCTGCGGCAACTGCGACGGCGGAGACCTGCGCTTGATGTATCGCGAACTGAACCGCTTTAAGTGCGAGGATGTCGACGTGCTCATCAAGCATATCGGCGGCTATCCCGGCAACTACGACTACAGCGTGCGCTCGATGCTCTATGCCAATCCGCCACAGCTCTTCGTGGCTGGGCACTCGCATATCCTCAAGGTGAAGTACGACAAGACGCTGAACCTGTTGCACATCAATCCCGGTGCCGCAGGTCTGCAGGGCTGGCACAAGGAGCGTACGCTCATCCGCCTGGCCATCGACGGCAAGGAATTCAAAGACTTGGAAGTTATAACATTAGGAAGATAAGAAATATGAAAAGAACCATCGTTATTACCGGCGGAGCCGGATTCATAGGCTCCCATGTTGTTCGCCTGTTTGTGAACAAGTATCCCGAGTATCACATCATCAACCTCGACAAGTTGACGTATGCCGGCAACCTGGCAAACCTCAAGGACATCGAGGACAAACCCAACTACGAGTTTGTAAAGATGGATATCTGCGACTTTGACGCCTTCTACCAGCTGATGCAGGACAAGAAGGTCGACGGCATCATCCACTTGGCTGCCGAGAGCCACGTGGACCGCTCTATCAAGGACCCGTTTACGTTTGCCAAGACCAATGTCATGGGTACGCTGAGCCTGCTGCAGGCCGCCAAACTCTACTGGGAGTCGTTGCCTGAGCGCTACGAGGGCAAACGCTTCTACCACATCTCTACCGACGAGGTGTATGGAGCCTTGGAGCTGACGCATCCCGAAGGCATCGAACCGCCGTTCACCACGACGGCCAGCAGTGCCGAGCATCATCTGGCCTACGGCGACAAGTTCTTCCTGGAGACCACCAAGTATAATCCTCACTCTCCCTACAGCGCTGCCAAGGCATCGTCAGATCACTTCGTCCGTGCCTATCACGACACCTACGGCATGCCCGTCGTAGTGACCAACTGCTCGAACAACTACGGTCCCTACCAGTTCCCCGAGAAGCTGATACCTTTATTTATTAATAACATCCGTCACCGCAAGCCGCTTCCCGTCTATGGCTTCCATGAGGGCAAGATAGCCGATACGTATAACATCGGCGGCTTCAACGAGTGGAAGAACATCGACATCATCAAGGTAGTCATCAAGACCGTTGACCGTTTGCTGGGTCGCAAGGAAGGCGAGGATATGGATCTCATCACCTTTGTTACTGACCGTGCCGGACACGATTTAAGATACGCCATCGACTCGTCGAAGTTGCAGCGCGAACTCGGCTGGGAGCCCTCGTTGCAGTTCGAGGAGGGTATCGAGAAGACCGTCCGCTGGTATCTCGACAACCAGGAGTGGCTGGACAACGTCACCTCGGGCGACTACCAGAAATACTATGACAACATGTATAAGAACAGATAAAGCATGCTAACCTCAAGGCTAAATAAAAAGTATATTTGGCAGACATTGGGTCTCATTGCAATTGGTGTCCTGTCATTGTGTGGCGTTTCCTTATTCCATAAGGGAACCTTCCTGCCTGTTTTGTTTGTCTGGATGGGGTTCACTTTGCTTTTTTCTGCTTTTTATTTGGCTTCAATCAAGCGCATCACTGTTGTTGTTGATGGGTTGGAGACACGAAACTTGTTGTTGCCATTTTGGAAACGGTTCTATCGCTTTGCTGAGTTTGACTATGCTCAGAGCGATTATCGTAAGACAGGCGAAGTGCTCAGATTGATTAAGAACGGTGAAAGGCTGCTTAGCATAGCTTCTAATCTATACCTGAATTTCGAGGAGATAAAGCGCGCTATAGCGGTTAAGGATAAGTCTGGCTTCTTTGTCAGAGACAATGCCGAAGTCGTATCGGAATACAACAAGGTACGCTTGTATGGGATTACAGGTTTCGGGTTATTCTTTGTGCTCATTGGTGTTGCTGTTGCTCTTTCAGATGTGATTGATGGTAGGCCTCTACGACTGGGTTCCATCATTATAGGTGTAAGTGCAATATTGCTTTTTGGAAGCTTGCTTTTCATCTATCTCTTTTCCTATAAGGAAATTAAGGTATGGCGTGGACAAGTAGAGGTGAAACGGTTGTTGTGGCCGTTTAAGGTTCGATACTATGCCGTGTCCGACTTTGATGGCTCCTATGATGTGCTGGAGAAGTCAAATGGTCAGTTAGGTTCAAGAGACGAGGAATCTATTTGGCTCGTTAAGAATCATAGACTGGCAGTTTCTGTGACCGAACCGATGTACAGGAATTATGAGGAACTGAAAACTGCGTTTCAGCCTGTTCCAAGCCTGGGAAGATTGGAGTTCATGGGCTTCCAGTCATTGAAATATCATTTAGGTAAAAAATTTAAGTGGAGATGAAAAAGATTCTGTTATTAGGCTCAGGCGAACTGGGCAAGGAGTTCGTGATTGCCGCTATGCGCGCAGGACAGTATGTGATAGCCTGCGACCGCTATGACAATGCACCGGCTATGCAGGTGGCCGACGAGCGCGAAGTGTTTAACATGCTGGACGGCGATGCCCTCGAGGCCGTCGTCAAGAAGCACCAGCCC
>CACXAG010000083.1 GCA_902765585.1 uncultured Prevotellaceae bacterium | reverse complement strand
CGCATCCATCAGGGTGACGAGCATGCCCGTCTTATTGTCGACGCTATGATCTATCATGTCGCCAAGAACATCGCTGCAGAGGCTGCTGTGCTCTGCGGAAAAATCGACGCTATCCTGCTGACGGGAGGAATGGCCCATAGCGATTACATCGTTAGCGAACTGCGCCGCCGCATCGGGTTCCTGGCTCCTGTCTATACTTTCCCCGGCGAGGACGAGATGAAGGCACTGGCATTAAACGCACTCGCCGTCCTGCAGGGACGGCGAGAAGCAAAAGTGTACGACTAAATGATTATTTAGCGAATGGCCTTATTAGCGTAATCTGTCCGCAGCACGTACCAAGCGTTCATCGGCTATGACACCACGATAAGCCAGGAAACACAGGATGGCTGCAATGATGGGAAGACATACCGTATAGGGTAATTCTTCCGATACTTTGCCGGATTGTATCAACACAGCCAAGACGATATACCATATTATATTGATGAAGACGCCGCATAGGCAGAGCTTAGCCTGCAATGGACGGCGATTATACAGGAAGATGGTATATAGGCTTAGTGCCGATGCCAATATCTGTATGACAAACAGCGGCCAGGCCAATAGATGTATCAGGCCCAACACGACGGCAACAAGCAAAAAGATGGTCTGTTTCCGCTGAATCATAACCGTTCACCATCTTCCTCTGCTACCGCGACAGGAGCATTTTGTTGCTGAGTCTCACGAGCAGGGTCGCGCCAGTAAATCTTACCTTCAATAAACTCCTGAGTTGCCAGCAAAGAGGGCTTGGGGAGCTTTTCGTAATAGCGGGAAATCTCTATCTGTTCACGATTCTCAAAGACTTCCTCCAGCGAATCGTTGTACGAAGCAAACTCAGCAAGTTTCTTGCTGAGGTCTTCCTTTATTTGTACGCTAATCTGGTTTGCACGCTTCGAAATAATGGCAACACTCTCATAGATGTTGCCTGTTTCGTCTGCAAGATCCATGATGTTGCGGGTGACGGTATTCACCGGTGCTTTTGACTTCTTGTAATCCATCTTTATTTTTTAATTTTAAATTTTTACTTTTTTATTTCTTTACCTTTTTCAGTCGCCAGTTATCTTCCTACAGCGATCGATGTATTTCTGGGCCGTTTTGCATTCCTCCGACTCAGGGAATTCATTCAGGAAACCATAACATTCGTCTTCTGCCTCACGGTAGCGCTCTATTCGTTTCTCCTCTGAAGAGTTCTGCGCCAATTCATATTTGCTCTTCATAATCAGAATAGAAAACTTCTCGCGCATACTGGTGAAGGGATAGGTTTTCAAGGCATTCTGCGCCGTGATGATACACGACTCAAAGTTTGATTCCGTGTTGGAGTTGATATTGCCAAAGTATCCTCCCAGATTGTAATAGAGCTCAGCAGACAGATACTCCTTCATGATGAGGTTATCCTGTAGGATAAACAGTCGCTTCTGCGCCTGCTCACGCAACGGAGAGTCAGGATAGATGTCCATGAAGTTCTGATAGGCATTGATGGCACCAATTGTTGACGACTGGTCCAGACGCGGGTCAGGCATACTCTCAAAGAGAGACTGGCCGATATAAAATGCAGCCTGTTCAGCATAATCGCCCTTCGGATAGCTCTGATAGTATTTGCGGAAGGTAGCGCTGGCAGACTCATAGTCGCGGTTGCAATACTGGGCCATTCCCAGCATATACAGACTTTCCTGCGCTGTAGTCTTTCCTTTTTGTACCGTCACCAGTTCGCTCAGCAACGTTGCGGCTTGGTCAAACTTGCCCATCGCGAAACACTGCTTGGCATGCTCGTATTTATAATTATTGTCAGCTACCTTGTAGACATTGTTAAACTCGGAGGCACATCCTGTCAGCAGGATGACCAGGCAGAGCGACAGCGACAAAATAACGTTCTTATTCATTTCTTTCTTATTTTGGCTTGCAAAATTACTCATTTTCCCTCGATAATCAAAGATTTTTTGATAAAAATTAGAGTTTTCAGTGCCTAATTAGGAATTATTTCGTAATTTTGCATTCTATGAACTTTCATTTAACATCAAAATACAAGCCTACTGGCGACCAACCGGAAGCTATTCGCCAGCTGACGGACGGCATTGAGCGAGGTGACAGGGCCCAGGTTCTCTTGGGCGTTACAGGCTCGGGTAAGACCTACACCATAGCGAATGTGATTGCCAATGTCAACAAGCCGACGCTAATCCTGTCGCACAACAAGACGTTGGCGGCACAACTCTACGAGGAGATGCGTGGATTCTTCCCAGACAACTGCGTGGAGTATTATGTCAGCTATTATGACTACTACCAGCCCGAAGCTTATCTGCCGACGACAGACACCTACATCGAAAAAGACTTGGCCATCAACGATGAGATTGACCGTTTACGACTGCGTGCGGTAAGTAATTTGATGTCAGGACGTAATGACGTTATCGTTGTATCTTCTATTTCATGTATTTACGGCATGGGAAGTCCTGTGGCGTTGAACGAGAATATCATCGAAATCCACCGTGGACAGATTATCGACCGCAATGCGCTGTTAAGAAAATTAGTTGGCGCACTATATGTGCGTAACGACATCGAACTCAAACGCGGCTGTTTCCGGGTCAAGGGCGACACGGTGGACATTTCCATTGCCTACAGCGACACCATCTTGCGTATCATCTTCTGGGATGACGAGATTGACTCGATTGAGGAATTGGACGACGTCACCTTTTTGCGCACGGCGCAGTTTGACGAATACAAGCTCTATCCCGCCAACCTATTCATGACAACCGAGGAACAGACCAATTTAGCCATTCGCCACATTCAGGACGACCTGGTGAAGCAGATTGCCTTTTTCGAGGAGTTGGGCGACGGTGTCAAGGCTCAGCGCATCAAGGAACGTGTGGAATACGATATGGAAATGATTAAGGAATTGGGGCATTGCTCCGGCATCGAGAATTATTCTCGCTACTTTGATGGTCGGCAGGCCGGTGAACGTCCCTATTGCCTGCTGGACTTCTTTCCCAAAGACTTCCTGATGGTCATTGACGAGAGTCACGTGACAGTGCCGCAGATTGGCGGCATGTATGGCGGTGACAGGGCTCGCAAGACCAATCTGGTGGAATACGGATTCCGCCTGCCTGCGGCTTTCGACAACCGACCGTTGACGTTCGACGAGTTCAAGCAAATGACGCACCAAATCATCTATGTATCCGCAACTCCAGCGGATTACGAACTCAACGAGTGTGAAGGTGTCGTGGTAGAACAGCTAATTCGTCCCACGGGATTGCTCGACCCAGAAATAGAAGTCCGCCCGACTGAGAACCAAATTGACGACCTGATGGAGGAAATCGTACAGCGGACAGAACGCAAGGAACGCGTCCTCGTCACCACGCTGACCAAGCGCATGGCTGAGGAAATGTCGGAATACCTGCTGAACCACGGCATCCAGACCGCCTATATCCATAGCGACGTCACAACCCTGGACCGCATCAAGATTCTGGAAAAACTTCGGAACGGCACCTTCGACGTTCTGGTGGGCGTCAACTTGCTGCGTGAGGGTCTGGATTTGCCCGAAGTGTCGCTGGTTGCTATCCTGGATGCCGACAAAGAAGGTTTTTTGCGAAGCCACCGCAGCCTGACCCAGACGGCGGGACGTGCGGCGCGCAATGTCAATGGCAAGGTCATCATGTATGCGGACCACATCACAGCCTCGATGCAACTGACCATCGACGAGACGCAACGCAGACGTACCAAGCAGCTACAATATAATGAAGCACACGGCATTACACCGACACAAATCAAGAAAGCCTTGAAGAACTCCCTCTCGTATGGTGACAGCAGCGACGCCCGTGAATTGCAGCGCGAGTCAACGGCGAAAGACCTCCCAACGGTTGCCTTTGCTGCTGACCCGATAGTCGAGCGCATGACCCGCCAGCAGTTAGAGAAGTGCATCGAAGAAACCACCCGACTGATGAAGGAATCGGCCAAGAAGCTGGACTTCATGCAGGCTGCCCAGTATCGCGACGAAATCATCAAACTACAGAAGGAGTTGGAACTTAAATAAAACTTAAAAATAGCGATTTAAAGAAAAAAAACGTGCCTGAGTACCTTGAAGACAAATATAATTTGTACTTTTGCACGAAATATTAAAACAGAAGATTATGAAAAAGATATTTTTAGCAGCCATTTTTGCAATGACCTCGTTCACCCTGTGGGCACAGGACAACACCTGGGAGCGCATTGAGCAGGAAGATGTGAAAGAACAGCAGGGTAACCCCGACCAGAAATACCTGCGTGGTGCCGTGCCTGTTGTGGACGGCAGGGTAGAGTTCCGAAAAGTCATCGAAGCACCGGGTAAAAGCGCGTCGCAGATTTATGACATTGTACTGAACTATATGGAGAAGATGACGCATGAGAAGAACCAGATTCGTAGCCAGATAGTCTTTGCCGATACTGAAAAGCACGAGATTGGCGGCAGTTACGAGGAATGGCTGGTCTTTAAGGCTGCTGCGCTGGCTTTGGACCGAACCCGTCTGTACTACGTTCTTGACGCCAAGTGCAGCGACGGTCAGGCTGACATCACTATCACGCGCATCCACTACCTGTACGAGGAAGAGCGCAAGCCGCAGCGCCTGAAGGCCGAGGAATGGATTACCGACGACGAGGCTGTCAACAAGAAGAACACGAAACTGCTGCCCGTCTCGGCCAAGTTCCGCCGTAAGACCATCGACCGCAAAGACTTTCTGTTCAACAAATTTGAATCTTTGCTGAAATGAACATCAACACGATACGTAACTGGTTGAATATCATCTTCATGTTAGGTGCCATTGTGGGACTGTGCTATTACTTCTCCGGCCACAAGGAAACCGGCATATACATTATTCTGATAGCGATGGTGGTCAAATTTGCCGAAGCTGCACTGAGAATGTTCAAAGTATGAAGAGAACCCTCCTTTTGCTCTTGGTTTTCTGCGCAGTATATGCTGTGCAGGGACAGGTATATAACGAAATGAATGCTGACGGCCAGATTACGCAGCGCAATGAGTATGGCACCAACAGCAATTTCAACCCCAACAAGCACGACTCTGTCAGCAGCGAAAAAGAGGTTCCCATCGGCATACGGCTCTGGACCGTCGACCGTCGTTTCGGCGACGTCATCCCCAGCAAGGGAGATACCCTGACACATTTGTACCAGAACACCATTTACAATACGGGCATCTACGGCCATTACAACACGCTGGGCACTAACTACACGGCGCGCCAGTCGCGCATCTTCATGGATAGGCCGCTGACTAGCGAGTTCTTCTTCATCCAGCCGTATAGCTTCACCATCAAGGAGCCCGAGGATTTCCTGTTTGTCAACACCCTTTCGCCCTATACACGCATCAATTACGAGACGTGCGGCGACAAGCAGAACGGCGAAGACCATATCGATGCCAAGTTTGGCGTCAACGTCAACAAGCGCTTCGGCATAGGCTTTGACCTGGACTACCATTATGCCCTGGGCTATTACGACAATCACAACAACGCCTGCTTCCGCTCTTCAATCTTCTCGTCGTACATTGGCGACCGATACCAGATGCACCTGTTAGGATCGCTCTACCACCGCAAGGCAGGCGAGAATGGCGGTATTGTCAACGATTTGTATATCACTCACCCTGAGAGCGAAGAGTCTACATTCTCCGAGAATGAGATTCCCACCGTGCTCCGACAGAACTGGAACCGCAACAACACGCAGCACCTATTCTTCAGCCAGCGCTACAACATCGGTTTCTACCGTTATACCAAGTTGACGGATGAGGAAATCAAGGCCCGCCAGTTTGCCAAGAAAGCTGCCGAGCAGAAAGACCAAAAGGGTCCGATGGGCAATTTGAAGGGTACTGGGAAAGGCCCTGCCTTGAGAACGCCGATAGGACGACCGGACAATGCCAGGATTATGGGCGACGAGCCCGCCAGTAAGAAGGACCAGGAACAGGCAGACTCTACCCGTATCAAGGTTGACTCCCAGGAGAAGATGGACAGCCTTCTGGCTATTCAGGCCAAGCAGGATTCCATCGACGAAACCATGAAAAAGGAATATGTACCTGTCACCAGCCTGATTCATACGCTGGACTTAAACAATTATAACCGCATCTATCAGGCCTACAGCTCCCCTGCCGACTACTACGCCGACACTTTCTACGACCTGAATGACGAGAACCAGTTCAGCGGCGACTCCATCTTCGACCGGACCAAGTATTTCTCCGTCAAGAACACGTTCGCCGTTGCCCTGCTGGAAGGTTTCAACAAGTACATGAAAGCTGGCTTGAAGGCGTTCATCTCCCATGAGTACCGCAAATACCAGATGCCCGACTTGGTCGACGACGCCACTGCCTACTACATGAACCAGTGGACGGAGCAGAACATCAACATCGGTGGACAAATCCTGAAGCGCCAGGGCAACACGCTGCACTTCAACCTCGCTGCCGAACTGGGTCTGACCGGCCACGACCAGGGAAAGATTGCCGTCGACTTCGACACCGACCTGAACTTCCCGCTGTTTGGCGACACGCTTCAACTGGCTGCCAAGGCCTACTTCTATAGGAAGCCTCCCACGTTCTTCGAAGAAAAGTTCCATTCCAAGCATTTATGGTGGGACAAGGAACTGGGGAAAGAGACCCGAGCCCGCGTGGAGGGTAACCTCAGTTACCAGAAAACCAAAACCCGACTACGCGTTGCCGTCGAGGAAATCAAGAACTACACCTATTTCGGCATGAACTACAATGTCGACCCCTCCACCTATGGCCGCTCAGGTCTGACAGCCGGTGTCTATCAGGAAAGCGGCAACATCAACGTCCTGACGGCCCAGCTGTCCCAGCATTTCCGGTTAGGCGTGCTGAACTGGGAGAACGTTATTACTTATCAGAACTCCAGCAATCAGGAGGTGCTGCCGCTACCGAAGCTGAACATCTTCACCAACCTCTATTTAGGATTCAGGATTGCCCGCGTGCTGGACGTCGAGTTAGGCGGCTGCTGCACATACTTCACGAAATATGACGCACCCGACTTCGTACCCATGCTCAATCAGTTTGCTGTCCAGCGCAATGCCGACAGCCGCGTGGAGCTGGGAGGCTATCCGTTTGTCGACGTCTATGCAAACATGAAGCTGAAGCGCGTCCGCTTCTATGTGGCCATGAGTCACGTCAATGCCGGCAGCGGAAACAGGAACCAGTTTCTTACCCCCCACTACCCCACCAACAACAGCATCTTCCGCTTCGGTGTGTCGTGGAGTTTCTTCAATTGATAGCCTATGAATACATTGTCGCAGAATCCTTCACTCGACCTGGTGGAATTCGTTGAAACACAGATTCTGCCGCAGTATGCCGCCTTCGACAAGGCGCACAACATGGAGCATGTCACCACGGTCATCCGCCGTTCGCTGGACTTGGCTGGCAAGATTGGCGCCAACTTAGACATGGCCTATGCTATCGCAGCCTATCACGACCTGGGGCTTTCGGGACCCAGGGCCGTCCATCACCTCACAAGCGGCAAGATACTCATGCAGGACGCCCGGCTGAAGCGGTGGTTCTCGCAGGAGCAGTTGCGCATTATGAAGGAGGCCGTGGAGGACCATAGGGCCTCAGCGTCGCGTGCCCCACGCAGCATCTACGGCAAGATAGTGGCTGAGGCCGACAGGAACATCGAGCCCGAGACGGTTATCCGGCGCACCATACAGTATGGCCTGGCCAACTATCCCCAACTCGACACCGAAGGGCACTGGCAGCGTTTCATGGAGCACATGAACGAGAAGTACTCCGCGAACGGGTACATCAAGCTATGGATACAGGGTTCCGAGAACGAGGTGAAGCTCAACGAACTGCGCCGACTGATAGCAGAGCCCGCCAAGATGCGCCCTGTGTTTGACCGCATCTTCGCCGAAGAATTGGAATCGAAATAACGACATAATAATAAAAGTAATGACAGAAGACAACGTTCGGCAGGACTCCCTGCGTGCCTGGATACTGGCTGCGCGCCCCAAGACGCTCAGCGGCGCTGCCGTTCCCGTCATCATCGGCGTGGCCTTGGCACTGACGGATGCGCGGCAGTATGATGCCGACGTGTTCAGTTGGGGCGCAGCGGTCTTGTGCCTGCTGTTTGCGCTAATCATGCAGATAGACGCCAACTTCGTCAACGACTTCTTCGACTACGCCCGCGGCAACGACGATGCTGAGCGGCGTTTAGGTCCGTTGAGGGCCTGCACGCAGGGCTGGGTCAAGATAGAGTCCATGAAGAAAGCCATCGCGTCCACGACGATAGTGGCCTGTCTTGTGGGATTGCCGCTCGTCTGGTACGGCGGCTTCGAGATGGTGCTCGTTGGCGTGCTCTGCGTGGCGTTCTGCTTCCTGTATACCACCAAACTGTCCTACATCGGGCTGGGCGACGTGCTGGTGCTGGTGTTTTTCGGCATCGTACCCGTCTGCTGCACCTATTACGTTCAGCTGCACACCGTCACATGGCAGGTTTTTATGGCGTCCGTCGCCTGCGGACTGGTCATCGACGGACTGCTGTTGGTCAACAACTACCGCGACCGCTATAACGACCAGGCTGACGGCAAGCAGACGTTAGTAGTGCTGATTGGTTCCGACACTACCGAATGGCTCTATCTGGCTACCGGTTGCACGGCTTACCTCATCGGCATCGTATTCTGGATGAACGGCCACGTGGTGGCGTTCCTGCTGCCGACGGTCTATCTGGTGCTGCATGCGTTCACGTGGCTGAAGATGCGTCGTATCAACAACGGCCGCCGACTGAACGAATGTCTCGGTGAAACCGCCCGAAACATGTTCGTCTACGGCCTTTGCGTCGCCATTGGACTGCTGCTGGTCTGAAGCAGAGCCGACGGTTTATCTGAGGTAGAGCCAGTAGAGTGCTGCTGCTATCACCATGAGAACGATGGTAACGACCGACTTAATCATGCACGATGCCACCTTCTTCACCACGATGAAACCGATGATAATCAGCACCAGCAGCACAATATAATAGGTAAAGTTCTGTTCCATTCTTCTATCTCCTTTACTTTATCTTCCTTTATCTTTTTCTATCTTCCTCTATCACCCGCTTGAACTGCGCCGGAACGGGTGTCTCGAACTCCATGGGCTGTTGCGTCACGGGATGGTAGAAGCACAGCAGCCAGGCATGCAGGCAGAGGCGGTGCAGCGGGTCGTCTCCATTGCCGTACTTCGGGTCGCCGCAGACGGGGTGTCCCATATCGGCAGCGTGGACGCGAATCTGGTTCTTGCGACCTGTCTCCAACTTGAACTCCACCAGCGAATGCTCCGTAGTGCGGTCCATGACGTAGAAGTGCGTCACGGCATATTTTCCGCCGTTGTCCACCGGCGACGAATAGGTAATGTAGGCCTTGTTGTCCTTCAGCCAGTTGGCTATCGTGCCCTCGTCCTGCTCCATCTCGCCCGAGAGCACGGCCACGTAGCGGCGGTCGTAGACCACCTGGTGCCAGTTGTGCTCCAGTGCCTGTTCGGTGTCCATGTCCTTGGCGTAAACCATCAGCCCGCTGGTGTCGCGGTCCAGGCGGTGAACGACGTGCGCCGTGCAGTTCTGGCGCGACTTCTTGAAGTAGTCGTCCAACACCGACTTGACGTTCAGCGTCGAGTGTCCTGCCGCCATCGAGAGGATGCCCACGGCCTTCTCCACCACGATGAGCCAGCGGTCCTCGTACACTATCTTCACATAGCGGCTGCGGAAGGGCTGCTGGTTGCGCTTGGTTTTCGACACGGCTACCTTCATGCCCGGCTTCAGCGCGTAGTCGAACTGCGTCACCGTCTTGCCGTTCACCTTGATGCCCTGTCCCTGCAGCGTCTGCTTGATTTTCGTACGGCTCTGCTTGACGTTCTCCAGCAGGAACTCCAGCAGCGGCTGTTCCTGCTTCACCGTCAGATGGTCGTATTCGCCTTGTGCGTTCGTATTATATCTCATAGCAGCCGCAAAGGTACGCATTTTTCTGAAATTTCTATGAAAGAAATTAGCAAGAATTAGAAAAAATTAAAATTCAGGGGCCCCGAGCCCCCTGAGTTATTTGTTTGAAGGCTTAATCCTATAGATTTAAAATTCTCATCCCGTTAGTTCAGAATCCTGCGTTAATACCCCCACTTTCGTAAAAGTATACTTCCAGCTCTGTTAAAGTAAACAAATGAAAAAAACACCGCGCCAGCAGCAGATGCATACTGGCGCGGTGTCGTATAGTGTAGTCAGGGATTATTACTCGTCCTCGTATTCGTCCTCGAAGTCATCATCGAATAAGAACTTACGGGACAACTGCGTGCTTGTTCCCGTATTTGGATCAACTAGAATAGAATTATTCAGCACTAACTGATTTACTTCCATCTTAAGTGCCTCTAAAGAAGGCTGTATATAGGTCTTTTTCATTTCTTACTGATTTAAAGGATTTATATTTTTGTGTCTAGTCTCATTTTACTTCACCTGCTGACCAGCAGCGTTGTACTTGGAACCATTCTTCTCAATGACCAACTTGCCATTCTCGAAGAACTTCTTCAGTTCAGACTTAACAGTCTCTACGTTAACGCCGTTGATAGCCGTAGTTCCTTCTGCGAAGTCAAAGCCAAGAGAACGAGCCTCACTTGCAGCAAGTTCTTCATTATAAAGGTATGCTTTATTCACACCGAGTTCTGTGCCGGTATATTTATAGAGACCAGCATTGTAGTTCTCTACACCAAGAACGAATACCTTGTTAGCAGCAGAAGTACTTCCTGCATAGTAGCTTGACATTGATACAGCCTTCTCAGCGTCAGAATCAGCGCGTCCTTATTTTCATTTAACTCTGCCGTATAGGCTGTAGCACCAGTAATCGTTACCTCACCAGCACTATAGAACGAAGCATAATAGCTTGTTCCGACCTGAGTCATCGTGATGTCCTTTGCTGCAGGATTGAGGATGAAGTAGCCACGACATTCGGCGCCAATATTTATCAGAATGGATTCTTCTGCTGGAGTATCAAATTCAAAACCAACGCAGTCAGTTGCAGGAATCTGATTTCTCTTAAGAATAGTACCTTTTTGCTCATCAACGTCAACGCCATCCACTTGCTTCAGGGTAATATCACGGTCACTATCGCTATTTGAATATCCCACATATTGGATAGTGCTTACTGGATAGTTAGTTGGAAGAGTAAACAAGCAGTTACCAGAAGATTTATAGTGAGAATTATTATTGTCAAAGTAGGTATTACTTCCTGCTCCTGTCGAGCCACATTCTATGATAACAGAGCCATCAGTGCTAGTATATACTTTACCATCTAAAGAACCATTCTTCGTGTCTAAAACAAATTCCCCTGTAACACTCGTAGCCTTACGTACCTTGTTAACATTTACAGTTACGGTCTTGCTACCTGCATTGTAATTATCATCAGCCTCCTGATTGATGGTAATTGTTGCAGTACCAAAAGCAACTGCTGTAATAAGGCCTGTAGAAGAAACTGTTGCTACCCCAGTTGCACTTGAAATATAAGTAACAGCGCCTGTGCTTGAAGAAGTATAGGTAATTTGAGAAGTCTCTTCTGGATTCAGTGTAACAGAATTAGAAGAAGTTATTGTCAAATCAGAAGCCATCTTTGCCTGGTCTGGACGAACAACCTTAATAGCGGCAATTCCGACAGAGGTACTTGGTACACGAGAAATGTAGATAGCTTCAGTCTCAGAAAAACCATCAGGAAGAATAACAGAGCCAACAGCATAAGAACTCTTAGCAGTACCTGTCGCAAGGCTAGAAGCGATGACAGTCGTTGCACCTCCTTCTCCAGTATCTGTAGTTATTTTAGCTGTTGATGTAGGATCGGTAGAAGTTGTAACAAGCATAGGATTATAACCACAAATATAGATAATATCACCAGCCTTGAAGTAACCTGATGCAGGAGAAATCTTAATGTGAGCACCATTGTTTCCAAGTTTACATCCATTTGAGATACTGGGTTTTAAATCGTTGTCCGTAACTGAAGCGTTGTAACCGATAGTACCTTCTGCACTCGTTTTCTTCTTTTCGCAGGTTACGAATTTTACAGTTCCGATTCCACTGGTGTTATCAATGACAAACTCACCATTGTTGCTACCATCACCATAAGTACTAGAACCATCATACTGCCATTTGAAAAT
>CACXAG010000082.1 GCA_902765585.1 uncultured Prevotellaceae bacterium | reverse complement strand
CCCTGATAGCCCTTCATCTGTGCCACTACCATCTTCGAATTGACGATAGCATCCTCGCCGAAACTCTCCCAGATGCGTGGCCAGCGCGGGTCGCGTCCCAGGTCTACCACCGGATTGTAGACCCATGGACAGTTGGCTGCGCGGCTCTCATAGGCTGTAATCTCAGCACCGATGCGTGCCAGTTCGGTATTGAACGAGGCTGCGAGATTGATGGGCTGCGGAAAGAGTGTTCCCCCCTGTGTGTAGGTCACGCCGTGGTTATGGTCGAGGCCATAGATGTCGGGAATGCCGATATACTTCATCGACTTCTCCTGGATGAGTCTGATCCAGTATTGCCACTGGTCGACGGTAGCAGCCCGTGTGCCCGGGGCGTTGAGGATAGAGCCCACCTTATACTTAGAGATACAGGTGTCGAGCATGGTCTCGTTGAGTTTCCATACGCCGCTGGCATCATACTTTCCCATGATGTCCAGGTTCAGTTCCAGCATCTGACCAATTTTCTCGTCGAGTGACATCTTGGCCAGTTGTTTTTCAATTTTTGCCTCTATCTTGGCATCCTTGGGGATAGCCGGCGTTTGAGCGAAAAGACTTGTTGCCGTTAGCATGAAGACGGCAGAAAGGAGGAATTGTTTCATGTTAGTAATCGTTTTTATTGGTTTTTGCTGCAAAGATAATAAATAATTCATAATTCACAATTCATAATTCATAATTATTTTTTATCTTTGCACACGTTATGCAAGTAATCTACGAGGACAACCATATTATTATCGTATCTAAAACGAGTGGCGAGATAGTCCAGGGCGACAAGACGGGCGATACGCCACTGTCAGAGACGGTAAAGGCGTATATCAAGGAGAAATACCAGAAACCCGGAGCGGTGTTTCTGGGTGTAGTACACCGCTTGGACCGTCCCGTGTCCGGTCTGGTGGTCTTTGCCCGTACGTCGAAGGCGCTGGCCCGTCTAAACAATATGTTTCGCGATGGTGAGGTGCACAAAACCTATTGGGCCATCGTGCAGAACCGCCCGCAGCAGGAGGAAGGCCTTCTGGAGCACTGGTTGACACGTAACGAGAAGCAGAACAAGTCGTACGCCTACGACCACGAGGTGCCGGGTGCCAAGAAAGCCATACTGAAATACAAGATAATAGGCCAGTCAGACCGCTATACCCTCTTGGAGGTGCAGCTGATGACCGGTCGCCATCACCAGATTCGCTGTCAGCTGGCTGCTATGGGCTGTCCCATCAAGGGCGACTTGAAGTATGGTGCCAAGCGCTCTAATCCCGACGGCAGCATCTCGCTGTTGGCCCGTCGCATTGAGTTTGTCCATCCCGTGTCGAAGGAAACCGTCCGTGTAGAGGCTCCATTGCCCGGCGATTCCCTCTGGGAAAAGGTAAAAATGTAATAGTTCAAAGTATGAAGAAGGCGTTCTGGTGGATATTGGGCATCTTGCTAAGTCCCGTGCTACTGTTTGTGGTACTGGCGGTGTTGCTTTATCTGCCGCCTGTTCAGAACTGGGCGGTCGACAAGGTTGCGGCCATCGCTTCCGAGGATACTGGGATGCAGATTACTGTAGGACATGTGAACCTGTCGTTCCCACTCGACCTTGCCATCGATGATTTCACGATGATACACCAGGGCGACACCATTGCCGACGTAGAGAATATGGTGGTCGACGTTCAGCTCTGGCCTTTGTTGAAGAAACGGGTTGTCATCAATGCACTGGAGGTTACCAACACAACGTTTAATACCAATGGCTTTGTGGAGGCAGCCCGTGTAAAAGGAACTTTCGGTCTCCTGTCGGTCAAGAGTCGGGGTGTCGACCTCCTGGAACAGACCGTGGAGATGAATGGGGCGCGAATAGAGGATGCCCGCGTGGACATTCAGTTGAACGACTCCGTGCCCGAGGATACCACAACGACGGAGACCCTGTGGAAAATCATGGCTGACAGCGTGATGTTGGTGCGTTCGGACATAGCCCTGCACATGCCCGGCGACACGATGAGCGTCAAGGCCCACCTGGGTGAGCTGGTGGCACATGAGGCGCTAATAGACTTGGGCAGCGAGACCTATACCGTGAAGAGTGCCGACTGGCGCAACGGGGCCCTGCAGTACGACCAGAATTTCCAGCCCCGCATCGCCGGACTGGACTACAACCATCTTGACCTGTCATCCATTCATATTGGTATTGACAACATCTACTACCACGACCCGACGCTGCGTCTCGACCTCCGCCATGTTGGTCTGAAGGAGCAGGGGAGTGGCATGCAAATATCGGAACTCGCGGGCCCTGTCGCCATGGAGGACGGCGTCATCAAACTGCCGAAGATGCGGCTGAAGACCCCCGTTAGTGATGTCTACGTCGAACTGGACATGCCATTGTCGCTGACGGATAGCATAGATCCCGGCAAGATGCGCTTGCGGATGGATGCCCAGTTGGGACGTCAGGACCTGCTGCCCTTCATGTCGGCGCTGCCCCAGGCTATGCAGGAGCGCTGGCCTCTCTATCCCCTGAATGTCAAGGGACAGCTGAAGGGTAACCTCGACTATATGGAGTTCAGCGACCTTGACGTGTCGCTGCCTACCGCCTTTGCCGCCAAGGCCGACGGTTTCGTGGCCAACCTAAACGATATGAAGCGTCTGCGTGCCGATGTGCAGTTTCAGGCTCAGACCCAGTCTCTGGCTTTTGTGACGGCCGCCTTGCCTCGCGACATCCAGCGCAACTACCGTATTCCCAACGGCATGCGTGCCGAGGGTAGGGTAAGGACTGATGGCGCAGACTATTTTGCCGACGTGACGGTGCGGGAGGATAAAGGCTCCGTTGCGCTGAAGGGACGTTTCAATGCCGATGCCATGCGCTATGACGCTGACATGAAGGTGCGAAACCTGAATGTCCACCACTTCATGCCCCATGACTCCATTTATACCGTGACGGCTGACATCGCTGCCAAGGGCCAGGGTACCGACCTCTTCTCGCCCCGTACCAGGCTGGATGCTGACATCCAGGTTGACCATCTGCGCTATGGCAGTTGGAATCTGGACCATATCACGGCCAAGGCCGATGTCCAGAACGGACGTGCCCGCACCATTGTCGAAAGCCATAACGACTTGCTCGACGGCTTGGTGTCGTTTGATGCGCTGATGGATACGCACCGTCTGGAGGGCAAGGCGACACTGCAGGTCGACGAGTTGAATCTCTATAAGCTACAACTGTCAGACATCCCGATAACCTGGGGCATCAGCGGACAGGCTGACATCCATTCCGATACCAAGTTGACCCATTCCTTCAGCGGTCGTTTCACCAATCTGTCCATCAGCGACAGCACCCGGACCTTCCATCCTGCCGACATCGGACTGTTGGTGAAGACACGTCCTGACACGACCTACGTGCGGGTACAAAGCGGTGACTTCATCGTCAAGCTTGATGCCAGCGGCGATTACGAACGGCTATTGCGCCAGCTGTCGGTGTTAGGCGACTCTATTGCCTATCAGTACGAGCAGCGCATCATCGACCAGCCTGCCATCCGTCGCCTGTTGCCCAACATGAAAATGCACGTCGAGGGTAAGCGCGACAATCCTCTGGTTGCCTTCCTGCAAGCCACACAGCATGTCGATTTCCAGGATTTGCTCTTCGACATGACGTCGTCTGTCGAGACCGGACTCAACGGTACTGGCTATGTCCACTCCTTGAATTTGGACAAAATGAGACTGGACACTATCAATTTCCGTGTGACGCAGCGCGACAGCCACTTGTCGTTCGGCGGACAGGTACGTAACAACAAGAAGAACCCCGACTTCGTCTTCAATACCATCTTCGATGGTGTGGTGCAGGAGCGTGGCGCCACGCTTGGCATGCGCTACTATGATGCTGCCAATCGCCTTGGCGTCCGTCTTGGCGCTCAGGTGGAGATGGTGGCCGATGGTCTTCGCATCCACTTGGTGCCCAGCCGTCCGACCATAGGCTACAAGGAGTTCAACCTGAATTCCGATAACTTCATCCTGTTTGGTGCCGACAAGAAGGTGAAGACCAAGATAGACCTTGTTGCTGACGACGGAACGGGTATGAAAGTCTATTCCGAGGACAGCGACCCCACCGCCTTGCAGGATATCACCATCAGCTTGAACAAACTGAATCTGGCCGAGTGGACGTCCACGTTCCCCTACGTGCCACGAATGACGGGACTGCTCAATGGCGACTACCATGTGGTTCAGGAGTCCGACGGTCATCTCTCGATGATCAGCGAGATGGCAGTCCAGCAGATGACCTACGAGGGTTGTCCCATCGGTAATGTCAGCACCGAACTGATCTACATACAGAAGGAAGGCAACGCCCATGCCGTAGAGGCTCGTCTGATGAAGGACGACGAGGAGGTGGGTGTTCTTGCAGGAACCTATTATAATAGTAAGGAGGACGACGGTATGATAGACGCCAACTTCCAGATGGCCCGTCTGCCGCTGTCACTGGTCAACGGTTTCGTTCCCGACCAGCTCTTTGGTCTGCGTGGCTATGGCGAAGGCGAGCTGGCTATCAAGGGTCGCCTGTCGGCACCCAAGGTCGATGGCGAGATCTATCTGGACTCGGCCTATTTAGAGAGCGTCCCCTATGGCGTGCTGCTGCGCTTCGACCACGACCCCGTAAGCATTGTAGGCTCGAAGCTGCTGTTGGAGAACTTCACCGTCTATGCCCATAACGACAACCCGCTGAACATCCAGGGCGATGTCGATTTCACTAACCCAAGCCGCATGACGGTCAACGTGCGCATGAGGGCGCAGAACTTCCAGTTGATAGGTGCCAAGGAGAATCCCAAGAGCGTGGCCTATGGCAAGGCCTTTGTTAATATCATTGCCCGTATGAATGGTCCCATCGACAACATGTCGATGCGCGGCCGGCTGGATGTGTTGGGGTCGACGGATATGAGCTATATCCTGCGCGACACGCCGCTGTCGACGGACAACCAACTGGAGGAACTGGTGAAGTTTACCGACTTCAGCGACACCACGCAGGTGGTGGTGGAGCGTCCCGCGCTGGACGGCTTCCAGATGGATATGACCATCGACGTCTCCAAGGGAGCCCACGTGATGGCCTACCTCAATACCGACCACTCCAACTATATCGACCTGATGGGCGGCGGTACGCTGCGCATGCAATATACGCCGGCCGACAACCTGCAGCTGCGCGGCCGCTATACCCTGTCGAACGGTGAGATGAAATACTCGCTGCAGTTCATACCGCTCAAGACGTTCACCATTCAGGACGGTTCTTATATTGAGTTTACAGGCGACCCGATGGATCCTACGCTGAACATCAAGGCTACGGAGCGCACCAGGGCCGGCGTGAACGATGGCAATGGCAACGGGCGCAGCGTCGTCTTCGACTGTGGCGTCGTCATCACCAAGACGCTCAGCAACATGGGTGTGGAGTTTGTGCTCGATGCTCCCGAGGACATGCAACTGCATAGCGAGCTACAGTCGATGGGCGCCGAGCAGCGCGGCAAGCTGGCCGTCACCATGCTCACGACGGGCATGTATCTGGCTGACGGCAACACGGGAGCCTTCAGTATGAATAGCGCACTCAGCTCGTTCCTCAACTCGGAGATCAACCAGATTACGGGTAATGCCCTGCGCACGCTCGACCTCTCGGTGGGCATGGACAACTCCACCGATGCCTCGGGCAATATGCATACCGACTATTCGTTCAAATTTGCCAAGCGCTTCATGAACAACCGCCTGAAGATTGCTATTGGCGGCAAGGTGTCGACGGGTGCCGAACTGCAGCAGCGCAACAACTCGTTCCTGGACAATGTGTCGCTGGAGTACCGTCTCGACCAGACAGCCAACAAGTTCGTCACGCTGTTCTACCAGAACAACAGCTACGACTGGCTCGACGGCTATACCCAGAAGTATGGCGGCGGCTTCACGTGGCGCAGGTCGCTGAACAGCTTCTGGGACATCTTCCGCTTCAATGACCCCAAGCCTGCCAATCGCTTCCGGCCCGTCACGACCAGTGTTCCTGACTCGTTAAAACACACTGCCAATGAAAACAAGTAACATCCTCTATATCCTTGCCTGCCTGATGCTCGTCTCCTGCTCGATGACGAAGAACATCCCGGAAGACGACCAGCTCTTCACGGGCCTGACGAAGATTGCCTACCAGCGGGATTCGACGGACCACTCCGACTTCACCACGACGAAGGAAGAGGTGGAGGCCGCCTTGGCGACGGCTCCCAACGGCGCCATCTTCGGCAGCAGCTACTACCGCGTGCCTTTCTCGCTGGGTGTCAGCATCTGGAATCACTATAACGGCAGGACGTCGGGCTTCGGCAAGTGGATGTTCGAGACCTTTGCCAAGCAGCCCGTGCTGATGTCGTGGGTCAACCCCGCGCTGCGTGCCAACGTGGCACGGTCGGTGCTGCGCAACCACGGCTACCTGAACGGTTCCGTCGACTACGAGGTGGTGCCGCGCAAGAATCCCAAGACGGCCAAGATAGGCTATAGCGTGTCGCCGGGCCGCCTCTATGTGCTCGACAGCGTGGGCTACTTCGGCTTCCCTGCCGAGGCCGATAGCCTGATACGTTCTACTGCCGCCGAGGCCTACATACACCGGGGCAGTGCCTTCTCAGCCAGCAATCTCGATGCCGAGCGCAACCGCGTCAGCACGCTGTTGCGCAACAACGGCTACTACTACTACCAGTCGGGCTATGCCTCCTACCTGGCCGACACCTTCGTGGTGGACGGCAAGGCGCAGTTGCGCTTGCAGTTGGCCGAAGGCATCCCAGAGGTGGCCAAGCGTAAGTGGTACATCGGACGCGTCACTATCAATATGCGCAAGTCGTATGCCGAGCAGCTCACTGACTCGCTGGCCGGTCGCTTCTTCACCGTCCGCTTCTCAGGCAAGAAGCCGCCCATCCGTACCCGTGTGCTGATGGCCGACATGAAGCTGCGCCCGCGCCAGCTCTACAGCTACGACAACCACCTGCAGTCTATCAACAAGCTCAATGCCATGGGGCTCTTCTCCATGACCGAGTTCCAGTTCACCCCCCGCGACACGTCTCTCACCTCTCGTGCCGACACTCTCGACCTGACGCTCAACTGCACGTTCGACAAGCCGTGGGACTTCTATATCGAGACCAACTTCAATGCCCGTACCATCGGGCGCGTGGGCCCCGAGCTGCGCATGGGTGTCACCCGCCGCAATGCCTTCCGTGGCGGCGAGAAGATTGACGTCAACCTGCACGGCTCCTACGAGTGGTCTACCAGCGGCGGCACCAAGATGAACAACTACGACTATGGTGCCGATGCCAGCATCGAGTTCCCGCGCATCATCGCCCCCTTCTTCGGCGGCAACCGCATCCGGCGCGACAAGCAGGGCCGCCCCATCCGTCGCCGCCGCTTCTACACCACGCCCAGCACCATTGCCAAGGTGTCGACCGACATCATCCACCGTCCGGAATACTACAAGATGCACGTCAACTCCGGCGAGTGGACCTATCAGTGGCAGACCTCGGCGCAGAGCCGCCACGAGTTCTCGCCGCTGACGGTGAAGTACCAGTTCATGAACAGCCATACCGATGCCTTCGACACGCTGGTGTACTACAACCCCTATCTGGCCGTCACCATGCAGGACTACTTCATCCCCGAGATGCGCTACACCTATACCTACACCAGTCCCGCCGCCAAGCTCAACCCCATCCGCTGGGAGACGACGCTCTCCGAGGCCGGCAACGTGGTGTCCCTATGCTACCTCCTGAAAGGCAATGACTGGAACGAGAAGGACAAGAAGCTTTTCAAGAACCCTTATTCGCAGTTCCTGAAGTTAGAGACCGACTTCACCAAGACGTGGCGCATCAACAGCACGTCGACCCTCGTGGGACATATCAATGCGGGCTATATCTGGATGTATGGCAATAGCGACTGGGTGCCCAACAGCGAGATGTTCTACGTGGGCGGTGCCAACAGCATCCGCGCCTTCTCCGTGCGTGGCGTGGGACCGGGAGCCGTGCAGAGCTTCGGCCAGCATGCCTTCGACTACCTGTTCCGCAACGGCACTATCAAGTTCGTCTGGAACCTGGAGTACCGCACCCAGCTCTTCGGCAACCTCTCCGGTGCCCTCTTCCTCGATGCCGGCAACGTATGGATGCCCTCCGACGACCATTACGACGACCCGAATATGGAGCGCATCTTCTCGCGCGGCAACTTCCATCTGAGCAACTTCTTCCGCGAGCAGGCGCTGGGCACCGGCCTGGGCCTTCGCTACGACCTCAGCTTCCTCATCATCCGTCTCGACTGGGGCCTCGCCCTCCACCTGCCCTACGACACTGGCAAGTCGGGCTACTTCAACATCGACGGCTTCAAGGGCAACAACACCCTCCATTTCGCCATCGGCTATCCGTTCTAAACCGGCCCGTCCGAGAGAATCAAGGGGAGAATCTTTGCCTGGCGGGCGAAACGGTTTTTCAAGCGAAAAATGAAATTGCCCAGCGGGCGAAACGATTTTTCAAGTGAAAAATGAAATTGCCCGACGGGCAAAACAAGTTTTCAATAACTTTTAAACCCAAATATGTCTTTAGAAACGAATGAGCCGTTTTTTTTGATTTAAGAAACGAATTATCCTAATTAAACCTAATTTTAATCACGAATTTATTTTAATTGTATTCTGTTAATTATATTCTGCGATGAAAAATTAATTAAGATAATTCGTGGACTAAATTAAAAATAATTAGGAAAATTCGTTTCCAAAATCTAACGACCGATTAGGGTTTAACCCAAATCGGTCATCAATCGTAGCACTATTCCAGCGGAATGTCGGGGTGCTGGACGGCGAGGGGCAGGTCCTTCTGCGAAAGGTAGAACATGTAGAGGATGCAGTCCTTCTGGCCGCGGTTCTCGCCGTGGTGAACGGTGCCTACCATCTCAACCACGGCCTCGCCCTCGTGGACGACCTTCGTCTTACCATCCAGTCCGATGATGGTCAGCTCGCCCTGCACCAGCACGCCGTAGTTCATGGCTACGTGGTGGTGCCAGCCCAGCTTCTGGCCGGCGGGGAACACGTACTTGACGGCCACCAGCTCGGGGCGGCCCTGGAAGTAGTCGGGCAGCTCCACGCCGTCCCAGCTCTGGCTGGTGCGGATGAGCTCGGTGCTCACCACTTTGGCAGCAGGGCTGTCTTCCTGGACTTTTGCCTTGTGGCAGGAGGTGAGCGCTACGCTAAATAATAAAGAAGAAATAATAAATAATAAACTCCGGTGTTTCATCTTTCATCTTTCATGTTTAATCTTTTACAGGTTCACCAGGAACGACAGGCCCAGCGTGACGTAGTTCATCTTCTTGCGCGTCTTGTACTCCCTGACCATAAGGCCCATGCCGTCATCGTAGTCGCCCACGGTGTCCATCAGGTACGATACGCCGGTGGTCACGCCCTTCTGCATGAAGTGGAAGGGGTCGTAGGTGGCCGTGAAGTCCTTGCGCGTGTAGTCGTAGTCGCAGAACAGACGCCAGGAGAAGTTAGACTTGTATTTGTAGGTCAGCGAGATGCCCGTGCCAAACGAGGTCGACGATTTGGCGCCGATGGTGAGGTACTCCCACTCGTCAGTCCATGTCTCACCCGTGCTGTTGGGATATTGCAGGTCGTTGACCGACAGGGTGGGGTCGCCATCGTACTGCTTGTGGCCGGGACGGTTGTCGAGTGTCATCGTGTAGCTGATGTCCTTCTTGTTACCCTCGGCATAGCCGTCGATGTCCAGTTCCTGCGTGATGGAGCGACCGATGAGGGCCTTGGTACCTAATGAGAAGTGTTTGCTGAGCGGCAGGTTGAAGTACACGCCGACGCTGCCCGTAAATTCAGTGATGTGGTCGCTCTTGACCGTGGCATACAGGTTCGTGCAGGGGGCATTGTTCATCCAGGCATCTGCCGAACTCATGTCGTAGCCTATCTTGTTGATGTACGTCAGCCAGTTCTCATCGTCCGTCTTGGTGGTGGGGTAGTCCTGTGGAAAGGCTTTCGCGTAGGTGTCGTACAGGCCGTCCCAGGCATACCAGTCCTCCCAGGCAGCATAGTCGGTGAAGTCGCCGAAGTCCTTGGCCGACTGGGCACGCACTCTCAGGCGTCCGCCCACGCCGACGTACTTGTTGAAGAAGTAGGCACCCTCAGCATCCACCACCGTAGCGGCGCGGAACTTGATGTTAGCCTCTCTGCCATTGCTCTCGAAGTCGAGGTCCTTGCTGCCCAGACCGGCACCCATGGAGATGCTGAAGAACGAGGGGTTCTCGTTGTCCAGCAGCAGGTCGTTGCGCAGCAGGCCCCTCTGCTTGAACAGCAGGTCGCAGAGGGCATAGCCCAGCTCTGTGGACATGATACCGATACCGGCGCCCGACATCACGTCGCTAATCCAGTGGCGGTTGTTCAGCACGCGCATCACGCCCGTAGCCGTTGCTACGCCGTAGCCGGCTACCGACCACCAGGGCGAGCGGGTCAGTCCGTACTCCTTGTGCAGCAGCGAGGCACCCACGAAGGCCGTGGCCGTATGGCCTGAGGGCCATGAGTTGGCGGTGGAGCCGTCGGGACGCATCTCCTTGGCGCTGTACTTGATGCCGTTGACCAGCACGGCCATAATGGCATACGACATACCGGCGCTGGACAGCAGTCGGGGCCAGTCGCTGCGGCCCTCGTAGCCGCCCAGCTTCAGACCCACCACCATGGCAGGGCCGAAGAACTGCGTATAGTCGTCGATACCCGTCTTGAAGTCGGTTATGAGCTGCGTGTTCCGCTTGCCGCCTTGTTCGGCCTGGGCGTTGACACGGAACATGGCCTTGTCACTCTTCAGACCCCAACCAGCCAGGAACAGGGGAATGCCCACGAAGGTCAGGTCGTCCATCACCTTGTAGGCCTTGACACCCGGATTCGTCTTCTGCTTGAAGAAGTCAAAGTCGAACTTGGGGTCAGCGGAAGGGACGGTGAAGTCAAGGCTGGCGGAGGCCTGTTCCGGCATGTTTTCGGACAGGTTAACCAGTTCGGCCTTCATCTCGGGCACTTCCAGTGTCAGTGTTTCCACGTCTCGATAGTTGTCTGCGCTGGCCTGAACCGTCAGGCCAACAGCGAGCATTGTTAAATAATGTCTGATATTCATGGTTTTAATATTT
>CACXAG010000081.1 GCA_902765585.1 uncultured Prevotellaceae bacterium | reverse complement strand
CTGCGCTGGAACGTTGGCGGCATCTATAAGTTCACGCAGAGGAACTCCCTACAGGCCGACTTCACCGTAGACCGTTTCCGCTATGGCAAGGAATACGACGTGGCAACGAAGGACTATACCATTGGCGACTACGTGCAGTCGAAGAAACAGCGCATGACGGAAGGGCAGGCGAAAGCCATACTCGGTCTGACGAAGAACTCGACAACCATCTTTGGAGCCGATTGGCGACAAGATTATATGGATGCCACCAGCGGCAACATCGACCAGCATGTCTGGTCGCTGGCTGCCTACGCCCAGCATGAGGCGAAAGCTCGTGTGGGGCAAGGTTTTGCTACGGCCACGCTGGGACTTCGCCTCAACCGCCACGAGACCTTCGGCACACATCTGACGCCAAAAGCCACGCTGATGTATGCACCCGGCAACTTCCGTTTCCGCGCCACCTACTCAGCAGGATTCCGTGCCCCGGGACTCGACGAGCTCTACTATCACTACTTCTCCGTGAATCGCGGTAAGGCGCAAATCAGTTTTGGCAATAAGGACCTGAACCCCGAGAAGAGCAACTATGTCGCACTGAATGCCGAATACCGCAGCCAGGTGTTGGCCGTCAGCGTGACGGGCTATGTGAACCTCATCAGCGACATGGTGGTGAAGCAGAACATAGACGTTGACGATGCCACGCGCCAGATGCTGCTGGACGAGTTTCCTGAGATGACCCAAGAGCAGGCTGACAAGATGGTGAGCTACGCCCGCTACAGGAATAGCGACAAGGGCGACGTGAAGGGCCTGCAGCTGAATGTCTCGGCGAATGTCTTCCAGGGCTTCAACCTCTCCGCCAACTACGCCTATACATACGCCCGCACCAAGAGCGGTGACGAATGGTCGGTGCTCGACCGCAGCATCCGCCACACGGCAACCGTTGCTGCCAACTATCACCACTCGTGGGGCTGCTATGGACTGAACGTCAATCTGAACGGGCGGCTGCAATCGAAGACCTATTATACAGGAAGCTACGAAGACGCGCCAGGCTTCGGATTGTGGAATCTCAACACTACCCACACCTTCGATGTGGCGAAATGGGTCTGCCTGGAGCCAAACATTGGTGTGGACAACATCTTTGACCGCGTCGACCGTCGTATCGACTCTTCTATTCGCAAGTATGCTTTGTATTCGCCCGGACGAATGTTGGTAGTGGGATTAAAAGTACGATTCAAGTAATATGAAGCCAGTATTATTTGACCATGGAATAAAGCGCGGTGCTGCATTCCTCATAGCAGCGCCCATGAGCGGCTCTGGCAAGACAACTATTGCCAGAGGGCTCATGGCGTTGCTGACACAGAAGGGCATGAAGGTGCAGCCGTTCAAGTGCGGACCGGACTATATCGATACGAAGTTCCACGAGGCGGTATGCGGCAGGCCCAGCGTGAACCTCGACACCTTCATGGCCACGCCGGAACACGTTCGCGAGCTCTTTGTCCGTTACGGAGCCGATGCCGACGTCTGTATCGTGGAGGGTATGATGGGCCTCTTCGACGGTTACGACCGCGAACGGGGTTCGTCCTACGAGATAGCCCGCGTGCTGGACATTCCCGTGGTGTTGGTGGTCGATGCCAAGTCGGCTGCTTATTCTATGGCAGCCTTGCTCTCCGGCTTCATCCATTTCAGGGAGGACTTGCCGCTCGCTGGCGTCATCTTCAACAAGGTGGGCTCGCAGAAGCATTTCCAAATGCTCCAGCAGGTCTGTGACGATTTAGGCGTCGAATGCCTGGGCTACCTGCCCAAACAGAAGGAATTAGAGCAAGAGTCACGCTATCTGGGTCTGGACTTCTCCGTGACGGCCGAGAAGGAGAAGATAGTCCAGCTGATAGAGGAGCACGTAGCATGGGAGAGGTTAATTGCTACTGTAAGTAGATGACAAAACGGGAACGGATGGCTGAGCAAGAAAAGAAGATGACAAAAACGGGAACAAATGGCTGAGCAAGAAAAATGGAAATGGCAAGAGCCCGGCACAACGTGGAAGGGAGTGGGCCTGTACCACATCACGCTGACGATACCCGACCGCAGCCCCCTGTTGGGCTGGCTCGAAGTGCCCGACAACGACCCAGGCAAGGCTAAGGTGAGGCGAACGTCGCTGGGGAATGCGCTGGTGGATTGCCTGCTCAGCATTCCGAAGTACCACCCGGAGGTGCAGGTGCTGCACTTTTGCCTGATGCCCGACCACCTGCATGCGGTGTTGTACGTCAGGCGCACCATGCCTACTGGCATCAGGGGCTTGGTGAGGGGGTTCTGGCAGGCCGCGAAGAAGCTGGGGCGGGCTTGCTCGCCGGCTTCTTCGATTGCTCCGAATGCCATTCGGAGGAACCGCCAAGAAGAAACGACCCCACGGAGCCGGCCGGAAGAAACGACCCCACGGAGCCGACCGGAAGAAACGACCCCACGGAACCGCCAAGAAGAGTCCGCCCGGCAAGCCCTGCAAGAAGAGACGGCCCGGCTGGAGGCTTTCGCAGAGGGGCTGCGCGGACAGCTGGGCGATGATGCCTACTACCAACTGCCGCCCATCTTCACCGAGATGCCTTTTATCCGCCCAATGGGCCGCAACACACAACTGCCCAACACCATCCGCTATATAGACATGAACCCCCAGCGGCTCGCCACCAAGCGCCTGAGGCCCGGCTTCTTCCGCGTACAACGTGGCATCGTGATTGGCGGGCGCAGCTACGACGGCGTGGGGAATACGACGTTGCTGATGGCTGAGACATTTGCAACGGTACATGTGCGGAGCGTGATGGTGAGAGCCGCTGAACAGGGCGATGCCGAGCCTCTGAGAAATTACAAGAACTCCTGTGTGCTGGCGGCTCGCAAGGGAACAATCATGGTGTCGCCGTTTATCTCGACTCATGAGAAACAGGTGATGCAGGTGCTGCTGCGCGAACAAAGACCGTTCGTCTGTCTTACCGACAATGGCTTCCGTGATTACTACAAACCTACTGATGCCCTTTTTGACGCTTGCGCCACCGGTCGTGTCCTGATATTAAGTCCTTGGCCCTACGATGCCGGCAAGCGGCACATCAGCCGTGCAGATTGTGTGGCACTTAATGGTATGGCAGAAGAAATATGTAACAATTTGTAATTTCCCAAAATTATTTTTGTACTTTTGCAGCATGAAATCAACATCTTTAATAGCGCGCAATCAGGAGTCGTTCTCGTTTCTCTATCAGGAGACGATTGACGGCTTTGCGCAGGTACGCTTCTTCGACCCAGAGCATGACGTACCCTCGTTCGAGGACATCGGCCTGCTCTACCTGCCTGGCGGCTATCCCGAAAAACACTTGGAGGCATTGGTTGCCAACGAGGCTTGTTGCAAGGCTATCAAGGACTATGCCGAAAGGGGTGGTAGGATTGTTGCAGAGTGCGGCGGCATGATGTACCTGTGCCAAAGTATCATTACGGATGACGGCGAGTACGAGATGTGCGGCGTGCTGCCTTATAGGATTACGGCGCGCAAGGCAGACCGCAAGCTGTCGTTGGGCTATCGCCGCTTTGTGCTCGACGGTAAGGAATACAGAGGTCATGAGTTCCACTATACCCAATTTGCGGGCGAAGTGCCGCAGAGCATTACTCAGGTCTACGATGCCAAAGGGAATCCTGTCGATACGCCTGTATTCAGATATAAGAATGTATTAGCCAGTTACACCCACCTGTATGCGGGCTTCGCCCTAAATGAAAAATAAAAATGAAAAACGAAAAACGTCTTCATCCCATCATGTTTGCCGGTACGGGCAGCGATGTCGGCAAGAGCATCGTGGCTGCTGCCTTCTGTCGCATCTTCCGTCAGGACGGCTATCAGCCTGCACCCTTTAAGGCGCAGAACATGGCACTGAACAGCTATGCCACGCCTGAGGGATTAGAGATAGGCCGTGCCCAGGCTGTTCAGGCTGAAGCGGCAGGGATTCCTTGCCATACGGACATGAACCCGCTGCTGCTGAAGCCGAGTTCTGACCATACCTCGCAGGTAGTGCTCAATGGCAAGCCCATTGGAAACAAAGATGCGTATGACTATTGGAGGAAAGGAGGTGAGAAGTTAGAGGTGAGAGGTGAGAGAATAGATTATAGGCAGGAAGTATGCGATGCCTTTGACCGTCTGGCCTCGTGCTATAATCCCATTGTGATGGAGGGGGCGGGGAGTATTGCGGAGATTAACTTGAAGGACCGCGACCTGGTGAACATGTCGATGGCGCGTCATGCGAAGGCTGACGTCATCTTGGTGGGTGACATCGACCGTGGCGGCGTGTTTGCCTCCGTCTACGGCAGCATCATGCTCCAGTCGCCCGAAGAGCGCCAACTCATCAAAGGCATCATCATCAATAAGTTTCGTGGCGACATGCGCCTCTTCGATAGCGGTAGGAAGATGCTGGAGGAGATATGTGGCGTACCCGTGCTGGGCGTGATACCTTATTATAAAGATATCTATATCGACGAGGAGGACAGTGTGGCCCTGGAACAGAAGCGCCGCCAACTGGCCGAGGGCAAGGTGAACGTGGCCGTGGTGCTACTGCGGCATATCAGCAACTATACCGACTTCGACACGCTGGAGCGCGACCCTCGCGTCAACCTCTTCTACACCAACAACACTGCTGACATCCAGCAAGCCGACATCATCATCCTGCCTGGGACGAAGTCAACGCTGGACGACCTCATGGAGTTGCGCCGCAATGGTTGCGCCCAGGCCATCCAACGCGCCCATCGTGAGGGTAAGATGGTGATTGGCATCTGTGGCGGTTATCAGATGCTGGGGCAGACCGTCAACGACCCCGACGGCATAGAGGGCAGCATCAGCAGTCTACCGGGACTGGGTCTCCTGCCCATCCATACCACGATGACTGCGGAGAAAACCACCCGTCAGGTGACGTTCCTGTTTAACGGACAGACATGTCAGGGCTACGAGATTCACCAGGGTGTGACTTATAGTGGTGAGTGGAGAGAGGTGAGTGGTGAGAGAAATGTTAGTGGTGAGAGCATGGTCACTGGCGACCATTGCATCGGCACCTACATCCACGGCTTCCTCGACAATAGCCCCGTCATCGAGCACATATTAAGGGATAAGTATCATGGGGACTGTCCCTCCAGTGAGAAGCGAAGCGGATTACAGAGGGACTGTCCCCGTGATCTGCAAACTTTCAAGGACCAGCAATACGACAAACTGGCTGACCATGTGCGCCGGCATGTCGATATAGAACGTATTTACGAAATACTAAAATCATGATAAAAGCTATGAAGAAACTATCCTTTTTCGTCATTATCGTCACCCTGCTGTGTGCCTGTGCAGGGAAGACCACCAAGTCGCAAGAAGCTAACGGGGAAACGACAGACAGTATCGTCACCATTGGCGTGAAATATGCCCAAGGCTTTAGTGTGCGCGACTCTGGCGACATTCGTCTGGTGGATGTAGGCAAGCACGACCACTTCGCTTTGGTACGTGCTGACGATGTCGCAGTGCCTGAGGGCTACACCAAAGTGCGCGTGCCCATCAAGAGCACCATCTGCATGACGGCGCTGCAGTTGTCAAACTTCACCGTGCTCAATGCTCACGACGTGGTGAAGGGTATCACGGGTACGAAGAATCTCTTCAACAAGGATATTCTCCAGCGCGTAAAAGACGGAAAGATTGTGAAGATTGGCATGGAGGGTGAGTTTGACACCGAACTGGTGCTGGCTGCCAATCCTGACGTCATCTTCATCTCGCCCTCGAAGCGCGGCGGCTACGATGCCATCAAGGAGACGGGCATTACGCTGGTGCCGCACTTAGGCTATAAGGAACTCGACCCGTTGGGACAGGCAGAATGGATTAAGTTTGTGGGGATGTTCATCGGCAAGGAGCGCGAGGCCCAAGAACTGTTCGATGGCATCGAGCAGCGCTATAACGACCTGAAGGCCAAGGCCACAAAGGTAGAGCAACGTCCGACGGTATTCAGCGGCGAGATGCACTATGGCAACTGGCATGCCGTGGGCGGCAAGAACTATCTGGCGCAGATTTTCCGCGATGCTGGTGCCGACTACGTCATCAACGACGACGAGACGAGCGGCGAGAACCTGGAATTTGAAAGGCTCTATTCGCTCGCTGCCAATGCTGACTACTGGCGCATCCTGAACAGTTACCCTGGCGACTTCTCCTACGACGCACTGAAGGTCTCCGAACCGCGCAACGAACTCTTCAAGGCCTACAAGGAGCGCAAGGTCATCTACTGCAACATGAAGCAGCAGGCGTATTACGAGATTTCGCCCGTCCAGCCTGACGTGCTCCTGAAGGACTTCGTCGTCATCTTCCACCCCGAACTCGTCGAACCCGACTACCAACCCCAATACTACCGATTACTGAAATAACAAACCACGAATTACACGAATTTTACGAATGATTTGATAGAGCGCAGCCAATTCGAGTAATTCGTGAAATTCGTGGTTAAAAAGGAGAATATGAGAATTTCGAAGTTTATAATTCTTGTTCTGAGTATAGTCGTATTGTTAGTGGTGAACCTGTTGCTCGGCACGGTACGCATCCCCGTAGCGGAGGTCTGTCGCATCCTGTGTGGAGCCAACGACAACGAGATATGGACGAACATCGTCATCAGCAGTCGTCTGCCGCAGGCGCTGACGGCTATCGTTGCAGGAGCAGGACTCGCCGTTAGCGGACTGCAGATGCAGACGGTATTCCATAATCCGCTGGCAGGACCCTCCGTATTAGGAATATCGAACGGCTCAGCATTGGGTGTAGCCTTCGTCGTGCTGTTGTCGGGACAACTGGGTGGCGTGGCACTGAGTCGCCTCGGCTATCTGGGCGAAGCCGCCATGAGCATTGCCGCCATCGTCGGAGCCTTAGCGGTGCTGTCGCTGATACTGTGGATTTCGCAGAAGGTGAAGGGCAACGTCACCTTATTAATCATCGGTGTGATGATAGGCTACTTGGCCAACGCCATCATCGGCGTGCTGAAGTTCCTGTCGCCCGAGGAGGACGTGAAGGCCTTCGTGGTCTGGGGACTGGGCTCATTCAGCCGCGTCTCTGGCGACGAGATGGTGCTGTTCATCGTACTGATGTGTATCCTGTTGCCGTTGGCCTGCCTGCTGGTGAAGGACATGAACCTGATGTTGCTTGGCGACCGCTATGCTGCCAATCTGGGCTTGAACATCCGCCGCAGTCGCATGCTGGTGATTATCTCGTCAGGCGTTCTCGTGGCTATCGTCACAGCCTATTGCGGACCCATCATGTTCATTGGTCTGGCGGTGCCGCATCTGTCACGTGCCATCTTCCGCACCAGCGACCACCGCATCCTGATGCCTGCTACTGCACTGTGCGGTGCCGCACTGGCATTGCTTTGCAACTTCATCGCCCGCATGCCTGGCTTCGAGGGTGCCCTGCCTGTCAACAGCGTCACGGCACTGGTCGGTGCTCCCGTTATAGCGAGTGTATTGTTCCGTCGTCGTCAATCAGCAGAATAGTCAACTGGCCGTTGGGCAACAGGGGCTTGCAATGTTCTTCGCAATGGCGAATCACCGTGCAAGCAAATTCCGTTTGCTTGTCTTTGGGTATGCGCTTCCATAGTTCCCGGGCCAGCGTCATGTCGCTGATGTCGATGCTGATGCCTGCCTCCTGCAGCATCTGCTGAATAAACGCCTTGTCCATCGTCGTCTTGCGGCTATGGGTGTCCAGATTTCCCGCAGCCAGTTTGACAGCCTTGCCCAGCATCACGCCAAGGGTAACATGAAGAGGTGAGTGGTGAGAGGTGAGAGGTGAGAGGTCGGCGATGATTCTCAGGGTTTCGCCGATGTAGTTACCGTATTCGACAAAGGCCTGTTGGGGCAGAGTGGGGTAGAGGGCCTTGACGAAGCGCTCGCTCTTGCCGCCGCTGTTGATGACGATGCGGTCTGTGCCACTGGCCAAGGCTACCTGTACGCATTTGCGGATGCTGTCGATGAAGGCTTCTTCTGAGAAGGGCTTCACAATGCCCGAGACACCAATGATGCTGATGCCGCCCTCAATACCCAGACGAGGGTTAAAGGTTCGCTTGGCAATCTCCTCGCCGTCAGGCACGCTGATGGTGATCTTTAGAGGTGAGGGGTGAGAGGGATTCGCAACGCCACACTCTGCTTGGCAGAGAAGAGGTGAGAGAATAGACTGGAGGTTTTGTTCTATCATCTGTCGCGGGCCTTTGTTGATAGCAGCCTCGCCAGGAGGATAGTCGAAGCCGGGAAGGGTGAAGCGTCCTACGCCCTCGCCACCTTCTATTTCTAAAGCAGCGGACGACAGCAGACTAACACGGACTGTCCGAAAAAGTTCTCTCTTTGAGAGTGTGGCGTTGCAATCGCTGTCGTTCGCTGCTGAAACCTTGGCACGAATCTCGATGCCATTGGTCACGTCGGGGTCGTCGCCAGCTTCCTTGATGCAATAGGCATAGCCGTCGGCATAACCGACAGGAACAGTAATCGTTTCGCCATTGGGCAATAAAACGGGCACTTCAGCAGGAGTCTTGCCTTTCGTCAGTCTTATCGTCGCAGCCACAGCCGCAGCCGTAGCACACGTCCCCGTCGTCAGTCCACTATGCAGCGGATAGAACTCCGGCAGCAGTTTTTCTACCGCCCGCCGCAGTCCATACGGTCCGTTGACAGTACACAAAAGGGACGGTTCTCGCTTTGCGAGTGTGGCGTTCTCTCTTTGAGAGTGTGGCGTTACAATGCAATCCTTTTGTGTACTTTCTGGACGTTTAAGGGCGATGATGCGCATACCGTTTGCCTTGGCTTCTTCCACCTTCTCGACAAATCCACCACTGAGTCCGCTTTCTTTTAGCAAGATGGCGTCAGCTTGGGGACTGTCCCCTGTGTGATAGAAGCAAAGCTGATCGTCAGTGGCCCCCTGCTGATGTGCCAACCGGATGCTACTCTCCCGATTCAGTATTCTATATATGACTTTTACCCCTTTCGCCTCCAACCACTTCAATTTGCTGATGCTCTGCACACCCGTCGTTGCCAATAGTGTCTGTCCGTGTAAGTCCGCTGCTATGATATCGTTGTAGTCGTCAATCCAAGTGATGTCGGGGTCTCTCGGGGGATAGATGCGTTCATAGCGAACGACGGGAATCTGCATATCAGACGCCACATCAGCTATCGTCTGATGCAGCATGGTCGCAAACGGGTGGGCAGCATCCACTATCAGCCGTATCTCATGTTGCTGACAAAACGCTTTCATCGCCTCAGCATCCAACGCTCCATCAATGCGCACACCATGATGTAGCGTCAGTTCCTGTTCGCCCGTCTTCGTGCTATAGTAATAGAGACTGCCAGCCTCCTCCAGCACCTCTGCTGCCCTGCGACCTTCCGTTGTTCCTCCGAATACCAGTATCATGCTTCGCCCTGCCTGAACAAATGAGTGAAGTATTTATTATATAGCTCGGAGAATCCCTGACGGTTGTCGATAGCCTCGCCAACCACGAGCATCGTGGTCAGCGTCAGGTGGTTGTCGTGGACTATCTTCGCGAGGTCTTTCAGCTTGCCGCGATAAATCTTCTGGTCGGGCCATGTCAGATGGTAGCAGGCTGCTACGGGCGTGTCCTCAGGATATTCCTGGAGCAGTTCGCGCTGCACGTCGTCGACAATGGCGGCAGAGAGGAAGATACACATGGTCGATTGACTCTTGGCCAGCAGGTGCAGCTGTTCCTTCTCGGGCATGGGTGTGCGTCCTTCGCCACGCGTCAGGATGATGGTCTGTGTGCGCTCTGGAATGGTAAACTGGGAGCGCAGTTCGGCAGCAGCAGCGAGGAACGACGAAATGCCTGGGGTGATGTGATATTCCATGTCGTTGGCGTCGAAGAAAGCCATCTGCTCCTGAATGGCCCCAAAGATGCAGGGGTCGCCAGTATGCAGGCGCACGATGTATTTGCCTTCGTCATAGAATTTTTTCATCAATTCGCATTGCTCTTCGAGGTTCATGTCAGCAGAGCTTCGGACCACGGCGCCAGGCTTGTGGCACTCCGTCAAGGCTTTGGGGACGAGAGAGCCGGCATATAATATCAGGTCGGCTCGTTCGAGCATTTTACGTCCTCGTACAGATACTAGGTCGGGGTCGCCAGGGCCAGCGCCGACGATTTCGATGTGGCCATGTTTTTCGCGTAGGTATTTGTAGTCGATGGCAAGGGCGGCAGTCCAGTTCTTGCCTTTCACCTTGGGGACAATCAGTTTACCATTGTTTGCGCCCAGGATGGCTGCTGCCTCGCAGACAGAGGGCGTACCCACATGCTTCTGAACGGTCTTGCTGGGATTGGGCACCTCGACCTTGGCCAATTGCTCAGCCGTATAGAATACCAACTCCTCACCCAAATCATCGACGAGCATCGCACAAAACTCTTCATCCTCTTTTACATCGATGGTGCAATAGCGCTTGTAGCAGGGCAATATGCCAATCCGGCTCATGGTCTCGTCTATCTCGTCGTAGATATACTCGTAGTCCATAGGATGGCTGGCGAGTCCAAAGCCCAAAGACGCAATCATCGGCACGAAATGCAGCTGCAGCATACCGTATGGCACACAGAGGTTGTAGGGTGTCACCAGGATGACCAGCTTATACTTCCTGGGGTCTACCTCTTCGAGGCTTTTCACGATGGTAACATGTTCGGGCAAGGTCTTCTCCAGATAGTCCGTACCCTCGTCGCAGATTTCCATCAGCAGGGCAGTAGGCTCACGATTGACGAAAGCAAAGATGCATTCGTTCATGTCGTCGTCGCTGGCGATGGCCCAGTTGAATCGTTCTGCAAAGGTGTCCAGCGCCCAGAGTCCTGCATTGTCGCTCTGGGTGGTGATGACCTCACGGGAACCAAGGGCTGCGGCAATCTCCCGTGTCGGATCGTTGGCCCCTCCGATATGTCCGGAGAGCACGGAGATGGCATTCAGTCCCATGCTGTCGATGCAGACCACGGCAGGGTCTTCGTGCTTATCGTTGACGAAAGGGGCAATGGTCCTGACGCAGATGCCCATAGCCCCGATGAACACAAAGGCGTCGAACTTCTTCCAGTTAGTCGCGATTTTATCACGACGTATAATCACCGCTGTAGGGAACTGCTCTTGAAGACGGGAGGCAATGGTTGCTCCTGCCTCGCTAACCTGTATAATGGCTATCTTTTGCATTTTAGTATTGTTATTGGATGATTGTCGTTCAGTT
>CACXAG010000080.1 GCA_902765585.1 uncultured Prevotellaceae bacterium | reverse complement strand
CCCCGCGCCCTACGAGGCCTTCATCAAGCGCTGGAACGGTACGCTGAAGATTTACCAGGACGTGCTGGACCGCAAGAGCGGCACGTCGTCCGGCGGCGGCTCGTCGTCAGACAGCGGCAACAATGGCGGCGGTGGAAACAATAATGGAGATAATGGCGGCGGCACTGACGATAATGGCGGTGGCACTGACGATAATGGCGGCGGCACTGACGATAATGGCGGCACTGACGATAATGGTGGTGATACGCCCACGCCGACTCCAGACCCCACGCCAGACCCGACGCCGGACCCGACGCCGAACCCTGACCCCAACGACGACAGCGGCACCCCAGGAGAGGATTAAGCCGTCAAAGAAACAAACAGAAAAAACTCAGGAGGCACGAGCCCCCTGAGTTTTTTTTATTCGTCGTTTCAGAATGTTGAGGCCGGCGGAGAGCATGACGATAGCCATGCCGCGCATGCCCTTGGGGATGCTGACCAGCTCCAGCTGCTCGCGCATGCCGGCAAAGACGGTCAGCGCCAGTCCGAAGCCGATGGCCGTGGAGAAGGCGTAGACCACGGACTGCAGCAGGTCGTAGTCCTTCTGGATGCAGAGGATGGCGACGCCGAGCACGGCACAGTTGGTGGTGATGAGCGGCAGGAAGATGCCCAGGGCCTGGTAGAGGGCGGGAGAAACCTTCTTCAGGATAATCTCCACCATCTGCACCAGCGAGGCGATGACCAGGATGAAGGCTATGGTCTGCAGGTACTGCAGGCCGTTGGGGTCGAGGACGAACTTCTGTACGCACCAGGTGACGATGGTGGCCAGGGTGAGCACGAAGGCTACGGCTGCCGACATGCCCAGCGAGGTGTCCACCTTCTTGGAGACGCCGAGGAAGGGGCAGATGCCGAGGAACTGCGACAGGATGATATTGTTGACGAATATCGCGCTGATGAAAATCAAAATGTACTCCATAATTCTTTACTTCTTTAACTTCTCATTTTGTTGACAATCGCGATGAGGAATCCCAGCATGATGAAAGCACCCGGAGGGAGCACGAAGAGCAGGATGTTGTAAGTCTCGGGCAGCAGGGTCAGACCGAAGATGGAGCCGGAGCCCAGAATCTCGCGGCAGATGCCGAGCAGCGTCAGGCCGAGGGTGAAGCCGAGGCCGATGCCGATGCCGTCGAAGAGCGAGGCTACGGGCGAGTTCTTGGAGGCAAAACCCTCGGCACGGCCCAGGATGATGCAGTTTACAACAATCAGGGGAATGAACAGTCCGAGGGCAGCGTCGATGTCGGGCAGGAAGGCCTTGATGACGAGCTGCAGGATGGTGACGAAGGCGGCAATGACGACGATGAACACGGGGATGCGTACCTTATCGGGCGTGACCGACTTCAGACATGAAATCACAACGTTGGTGCAGATGAGCACGGCCATCGTGGCCAGACCCATCGACATACCGTTCATGGCACTGGTGGTAGTGGCCAGCGTGGGACACATACCGAGCATCAAGACGAACGTGGGGTTCTCCTTGACAATGCCGTTCTTGATGATACTTATATAACTCATAGTTTCTTTTCTTTTTCTACAACGAATTTCACGAATTGAACGAATTTATTTCTTTTTCGAATTTATTTCGAATTCCTCGAATTCTTTTGCTGGAAACCTAATTAGTGGAATTAGTGTAATTCGTTGTCGTTATTATTCTTGTTTCGTTGCTCTGCTCGCAGCGTCGGCCGGCGTGGCCTTGTAGGCGGTATAAGCCTGGTTGACAGCCTTCAGGAAGGCACGCGAGGTAATGGTCGAGGCCGTGATGGCATCCACCTGTCCGCCGTCCTTCGACACGGTCAGCGGCTCTGCCGGCGACTTGCCGATGATGTCGCCCTTCTGGCCCTTCTGGAACCACTGGTCGGCCTTGGCACCCAGTCCGGGAGTCTCGGCATGCTCGAGCAGCGTGTAGCCCAGTATGTTGCCCTCGGGGTCGAAGCCCACCAGCACCTTCAGGTCGCCGCCGAAGCCCATCGTGGCACTCTGCACGGCAGCGCCGAGGTCCTTGCCCTGAGCGTCCTTCACATTATATATAATATAGACGAGCTCCTTGCCGTCGACGTCCTGCTTCACTTCCACAGGGTCTGCCACGGTGAGTTCGTCACACACCATGACGGTCTTGATGCCGTTGGCCAGAGCCTTCTCTTTCTGTTCACTGATGGGGCCCTCGGTGAGATGGTTCACGTAGGCAAGGACGCCACCCATGATGACTGCTACCAGCGTAAGTACCAGCACCATATTCGTTAAAGATGATTCTAACTTCTTCATTTTACAACCTCCCCGAAACGTTTTGGTTTGACATAAGTGTTGATGAGCGGCGTGAAGGCGTTCATGATGAGGATGGCGAACGACATACCCTCAGGATAGGCGCCCCAGTTGCGGATGACGACGGTCAGCACGCCAATGGCAACACCATAGATGAGCTGTCCCTTGGCGGTCATCGGGCTCGTCACATAGTCGGTAGCCATGAAGATGGCACCCAGCATCAGACCACCGGAGAAGATGACGCTGAAGGGGTCGGCGTAGGCGGGGCTGGCCAGATGGCAGAGGCCGCTGAACACGAACACGGTAGCGATGATGGAGACGGGGATGTGCCAGGTGATGATCTTCTTCCACAGCATGTAGGCCAGACCCAGCAGCAGGGCCAGGGCACAGATTTCACCCATGGCGCCGGCACCGTCGGGATGGTTGCCCAGGAAGAGGTCGAGCGACGAGGGCAGCTGGTCGAGCACCGAGGCGTTACCCGTCTTGATGGCCTCCTTCATGATGGCCAACGGGGTGGCACCGGTCTCGGCATCCAGATAGCTGGTCAGCTGGCCCACCTTCGGCCACGTGGTCATCTGGGCGGGGAAGGCCACCAGCAGGGCGGCACGGCCCACGAGGGCAGGATTGAAGAGGTTATTGCCCAGACCGCCAAACGTCATCTTGGCCACACCGATGGCAAACAGCGCACCGATGATGATAATCCAGATGGGGAGGTTGGAGGGCAGGTTGAAGCCGAGCAGCAGACCCGTCAGGATGGCCGAGCCGTCGCAGACCGTGTTGCGCTCGCTCTTGAGCATAAACTTATTGATGGCCCACTCGAAGAACACGCAGGCCGCAACGCTCGTGGCACAGACAATGGCCGAACCGAGGCCAAAGAAGTAGAACGACACCAGCAGTGCAGGCATGAGGGCGATGATAACGCCGTACATGTTCTTCTCGACGGTGTCAGTTCCGTGTGCGTGAGGCGAAAGTGATACAATTAATTTACTCATATTTCTTTTTTCTTTTTCTACCACGAATTTCACGAATTGAACGAATTTTATCCTTCGCTACTATTAAAATCGAATTTCTCGAATACTTCGCATCCTATTTAATTCGTGTAATTCGTCTTCATTTGCAGTCGTTGAAATATATTCGTATAATTCGATAAATTCGTGGTCGTTTCTTTACTTCTTTGCGTTTCTGTTTCTGATGATTCCCATGACGGTCGACTTAGCCTGACGGATGTTGTCGAGCAACGGACGGTGGGCAGGACACGTGAACTGGCACGAGCCGCACTCGATGCAGCTGACGACCTCCTCCTGCTCGGCGCGCTCCCAGTTCTTGACGGCAGCGAGCTTGGCCAGCAGGTAGGGCTCCAGGCCCATGGGACAGGCGCTGACGCACTTGGCGCAGCGGATGCAGGGGTTGGGCTCCTTGCGGAAAGCCTCCTCGCCGCTGATGATGGTCACCGAGTTGGTACCCTTGCAGATGGGCACTTCTGTCGACGTGAGAGCCTTACCCATCATCGGACCGCCGGCCAGCAGCTTGTTGTCGCCCTCGGGCATACCGCCGCAGGCCTCGATGAGGTCCTTCATCGGCGTACCCATGCGCACCAGGAAGTTGCCGGGGTTCTGCAGCTTCTTACCCGTCACGGTGGTATAGCGCTCAAACAGCGGCTTGTTCTTCATCACGGCCTCGTAGACGGCGAAGGCCGTACCGACGTTCTGCACGATGGCGCCGACGTTGACGGGGATGGCGGGAGGTGCAGGCACCTGACGGCGGATGACGGCATCCACCAACTGCTTCTCACCGCCCTGCGGATAGCGCTGCTTCAGGGGCACGACCTCCACGCTGTATTCCGAGGAGCCGAACACCTCGGCACATTTCTTGGTCAGCAGCTCGATGGCGGGCATCTTGTTGGTCTCGATACCGATGTAGCCCTTGGTCACCTTGGCGCCCTTCATCAGCAATTCCAGACCGACGAGGATTTCGTCGGCATGCTCCATCATCAGACGGAAGTCGGCGGTGATGTAGGGCTCGCACTCTACGGCATTGATGATGACGCACTCGGCCTTAGCCGTGGGCGGGGGACATAATTTAATGAAGGTGGGGAAACAGGCACCGCCCATACCGACGACACCAGCCGCCTTGATGCGGTTCACGATTTCCTCGGGTGTCAGTTCGGGGTGAGCCTTGACGGTCTCCAACTTGTCGCTGCGGTCGATGGTCTCTTCCCACTCGTCGCCCTCTACATTAATAATTATCACGGGCTTGCGATAGCCAGTGGCATCGATGGCGGTGTCAATCTTGAACACCGTACCGCTGACGCCGGAGAAGATGGGAGCCGACACGAAACCGCCAGCCTCGGCAATCATCGTGCCCACCTTCACCTTGTCGCCCTTGGCAACAACAGGCTTGGCAGGAGCGCCGATATGCTGGCCTAAGGGGTAGATAGCCTGCTTGGGCAGGGCGGCCACCTTGGTCGCCACGTCGTGGGTCAACTTGTTCTCTTCGGGGTGTACACCACCTATTCTAAATGTTCTGATATTCATGCTTTCTCCTCCTCTTTTTTAGGTTCTACTACTTTAGGAGCCTCAGCCTTGGGAGCCTCAGCCTTGGGAGCTTCAGCCTTGGGAGCCTCAGCCTTGGGAGCCTCGGCCTTGGGAGCTTCAGCCTTGGGAGCTTCAGCCTTGGGAGCTTCAGCCTTGGGAGCCTCCTCCTTTGGTTTGGGCTGAGGAGCCGGTGTGGGGAAGTTGACATCGTGGATGGCCTTCGTCGGACAAGCCACTACGCACTTGCGGCACAGACGGCACTTCTCGTGGTCAATGTAGCAGACGTTGTTAGCAATGGTGATGGCACCGAACTTACACTCCTTCTCACACTTGCCGCAACCGATGCAGGCAGCCTTACAAGCCTTCATGGCTACGGGGCCTTTGTCCTTGTTGACGCAGGACACGAACACTCTCCTACCCTTCGGACCTTTCTTACGCAATTCGATGATGTTGCGCGGACAAGCCTTGACGCAAGCGCCACAAGCCACACACTTCTCCTCATCAACCTCGGGAAGTCCGGTCTCGGGATTCATGTGGATGGCGTCGAACTGACAGGCAGCCACACAGTCGCCACAGCCTAAGCAGCCAAAGCCGCAGGCCGTCTCGCCGGCACCGCACGAATTCATGGCTGCACAAGTGCGCAGACCGCTGTACTCGGCAATCTTCGGACGCAGCGCACACGTTCCGTTACAACGAACCACGGCAACCTTCGGTTCACCGTTGGCAATGGCCATACCCAGCAGGTCAGCCACCTTGCCCATCACTTCCTGTCCTCCGACGGGACAGGCCAGCCCCTCAATGCTTCCGGCGTCGGCGCCCTTGACGAGGGCATCGGCCAAGCCACCGCATCCTGCGAAGCCGCAACCGCCACAGTTGGCTCCCGGCAACTGCTCAGTGACCTGGGCAATGCGGGGGTCTTCATAGACGGCGAACTTCTTGGAGCAGACATAGAGCACCAGAGCGGCTATCAGTCCGATAGCTCCCAGCACTGCTACTGCAATAAAGATAAAATTCATAAAGTTAACTTTTTATTATTTGTTTTAGTTTGTTATTATTATTCCTCATCACTCAATCGCAAAAGCGAAGCGGCTGCCTATCTGGTTGCGAAACAACCACAACAGCCCGTAGTATGGCAACAGGGATAGCAGTCCGCCCAAGGCCGCCTTGCCCTCATCGCCTGTTATCAGGAGCACCGTCACCAGCACTGCTACCATCACCACAAAAGGCAGTCCGAAGGCCAGCAGCAGCGCATGGCCCGCCATCTGGTGCGATGCCGACACCGTCACCGCCTGACCGACGGCATAGCTGGCACTGTCGTTGCAGTAGACGTCAATGATTTTCTCCTTCGACTCAGCAGCGTTGCAATAGCCCGCCACCTTACAGGCGGCACATGCCGAAGTCTGGACGATGCGCACATGCACACAGCCCTGCTCAATGCTTTCAACAACGCCCGAATGACTTATTTTAGTACTCATTAGTTTCGCAATCACGAGTTTGCATTGCAAAGGTACTATTTTTTTATGAATTTAAAATCATTATTTATAAGTTTTTTGAAAAAAAAGCCGTAATCGTTTGCAACTATCCATTCTTTTTCTTACTTTTGCGGTGTCAAACTGAACAACACTAACAATGAAAGCAAACGAACAGACTTTACAGCAAGTAGAACGCGCCCTGCGCAAAGTAGCAGACAAGTTCCCACCTACAGATGACGTCACCCTGCTGACGGACATCCACTTAAGGGTTTCCCAGGAGTCTGGCGAACTGGTAGCTTTCGACGATGACGACCAGGAAATTACCCGTTGCATCATAGAGCAATGGATTGACAACAAGGATGACAGTTTCTACGACGACGTAACTACTACCCTACGGCAGGTTCTGAACAAACATAAGAAGCAGGTGGAGCAGATGGCCATCCTCAAGCCCTACTCCTTTGTCTTGGAGGATGACGAACGCGAAAACATTGCCGAACTATACGTTGTCGACGATGACACCATCATCATCGACGAGGAGTTGATGTCGGGCCTTGACAAAGACCTTGACGACTTCCTCGACAAATTGCTGAGCGACTGATTTCTAATTGCTGAGCGACTGATTTCTAATTGCTGAGCGACTGATTTCTGCTGGCAGACTATTCCGGCAACTCGCCGAAGCCATCGTCCTCACCCATCATCATACGTTCTATCTGCTCATCGACATTAGCCGGTGCCTTTTTGCGTTTGCTCTTCTTATCCGAAACATTTTCGTCCTCGTCCTCCCAATTCTCAACATCGGCGGCAATATCGTTCCGCTGGGCAGAGTCTACTGGCAGGCGAACAGCCTGCATCTGCTTACTATGGTCGTGACGGACTCGCGGTCGGTGGCACGCCCCAAACACCATGAGCGCCAACAAGGCAAACAGCAACTTCTTCATACCGTATTTCTTCGTTTATCTTATTCTTAATCTATCACCCACAACGGGTTGGTAATCAGCAGGAAGTCCATTCATCTTGTAGAGGTACTTGATGCGGATTCCATAGTACTGGGCGATGCTGTACATCGACTCTCCCCGCTGCACCGTATGCGGATGGCCCTTGTATTTTTTAGGAGCCTTTTTAGCCTTCTTTTCCAGCCAGACTATCTCACCTTCCTCCAACGTGTCGTGCTTGTCGCGCTCATTATAACGCGCCAACTTACGGTACGAAATATCCACGTCGGCAGCAATCGTCTTGAAGGTGTCGCCGCGACGCGCCTTCACATAATAGTTCTTATTGAAAGCATAGATATGGCGCAGGTCGCCATGTTCTATCTGATGCGTCTGGAACTTGTCATAACCCTTAGCCTTGTCATACTCATAGAGTTTGTAAAGCTGGATAATCTCAATAAGCTTTTTGGCATACGTCGGACTGGTGGCATAGCCGCAAGCCTTCAGCCCATTCGCCCAACCTTGATAATCGGTCAGCTTCAGTTGGAAAAGACGGCTATAGCGCTTGCTCGTCGTCAAGAAGACGGAGTGGTCCTCGTAACTTTCATACACGTTATTATATGCACGGAAACACTCCTGCCGGGCATCGTCGTCGTGGTACACCTTCCTACCCGTCCAGCCGTTGCACTTGATGCCGAAATGGTTGTTGCCCTTCGTCGCCAGCTCACTCCTGCCCGCACCAGACTCGAAGACGCCCTGTGCCAGCGTGATACTGGCAGGAATCTTGTGCTTCTGCATCTGCTCGATGGCCAGATCCTTGTATTTATCGAAATAGTCTTGATACTGCTTCGTCCATACCATATTCTGTGCAAACAGCCCAAACAGCGGCACCAACAGCAACAAAACACAAAATATCAGTCGTTTCATCAATAATCTTCGTTTTTATTTTGCAAAAGTAAATAAAAATAATTATATTTGCAACGAAAAAAGCAATAATATGAAAGAATTGGTTATAAAATCAACAATCAGGGAAGCTCAGTTGGACGAACTGACAGAACAGGAACGTACCTTAATTCAGAAGGCTATCGAAGCCACTGACCGCTCCTATGCCCCCTATTCCCACTTCCATGTTGGCGCAGCCATCTCGCTGCAGAACGGCGAACTCTTCATGGGCTGTAATCAGGAGAATGCCGCCTTCCCGGCCGGCATTTGTGCAGAACGCTCGGCTATCTTTGCCGCCGGAGCCAAATATCCCGACCAACCCGTCACCATGCTGGCTATCGCTGCCCGCAACCCTCAGGGGGAACTGCAAGAAGAGCCCGTGAGTCCCTGCGGTCCCTGTCGGCAAGTACTCATCGAGACCGAGACGCGCTTCCACCAGCCCGTTCGTATATTGCTCTACGGACAGAAACACATCTACGTGGTCGATAGCATCAAGCAACTGATGCCGCTGTCGTTCACCGAATTTTAAATCAACACAATACACAAATGGTAAAAATCTCTAAAGAAGCCGCCCTGGCATATCATGAGTCGGGGCGTCCTGGTAAAATTGAAGTTAAGCCTACCAAGGCCTATCGCACACAAACAGATCTTTCACTGGCCTATTCACCGGGTGTGGCATACCCCTGTCTGGAAATCCAAGAGAATCCCGACGATGCCTACAAATATACCGACAAGGGCAATCTCGTAGCCGTCATCTCCAACGGTACCGCTGTCCTTGGCTTGGGCGACATCGGTGCCATGAGCGGCAAGCCCGTCATGGAGGGTAAGGGACTGCTCTTCAAAATCTACGGCGGCATCGACGTCTTCGACATCGAGGTCAACGAGAAAGACCCTGAGAAATTCTGCGAAGCCGTGGAGCGCATCGCCCCGACCTTTGGCGGCATCAATCTGGAAGACATCAAGGCTCCCGAGTGTTTCTACATTGAAGAGCGTCTGAAGAAGAGCCTCGACATCCCCGTCATGCACGACGACCAGCACGGCACAGCCATCATTTCGGCCGCTGGTCTGAAGAATGCCCTTGAGGTCATCGGCAAGGACATCAAACAAGTGAAGATTGTGGTCAACGGTGCTGGTGCTGCTGCCATCTCATGTACCAAACTCTATATGGCTATCGGTGCCAGCAAGGAGAATATCGTGATGCTCGACTCCAAGGGTGTCATCCGTGCCGACCGTCAGGACCTGAACGAGCAGAAGCGCTTCTTTGCCACCTCGCGTACGGACATCACTACCCTTGAGGAGGCTGTTCGCGATGCCGACGTCTTTGTCGGACTGTCGAAGGGCAACGTGCTGTCGCAGGATATGGTCAAGACGATGGCCAAGGACCCCGTCATCTTCGCCCTTGCCAACCCCGTGCCTGAGATTTCCTACGAGGATGCGATGGCAGCGCGCCCTGACGTGCTGATGTCCACTGGTCGTACCGACTATCCCAACCAGATTAACAACGTCATCGGCTTCCCATACATCTTCCGTGGTGCACTGGACGTTCACGCCACCGCCATCAACGAGGAGATGAAACTGGCTGCCGTCCATGCCATTGCCGACCTGGCCAAGCAACCCGTTCCCGACGTGGTGAACGATGTCTACAAGGTCAACAACCTCACCTTCGGCCGTGACTACTTTATCCCCAAACCCGTTGACCCCCGACTGATAACCGAGGTCAGCGCCGCCGTTGCCAAAGCTGCCATCGACAGCGGCGTGGCCCGCAAGAACATCGAGGACTGGGATGCCTACAAGCGCTCACTCAGCGTACTGTTGGGACAGGAAACGAAACTCACCCAGAAACTCTACTCTACGGCAGCCTCTCATCCGCAGCGCGTAGTCTTTGCCGAGGCCATCCATCCCACCATGCTCAAAGCTGCCGTTCAGGCCAAGGCCGAGGGCATCTGCCAGCCCATCCTGCTGGGCAACGACGAGGTCATCACCAAACTGGCCAAAAAGCTTGACCTCAATCTGGACGGTTTGGAAATCGTCAACCTGCGTCATCCCTCCGAACAGGAACGTCGTGAGCGCTATGCCCACATCCTGACCGAGAAGCGCCAGCGCGAGGGCTACACCTTCCAGGAAGCCAACGACAAGATGTTTGAGCGCAACTACTTCGGCATGATGATGGTCGAAACAGGCGAAGCCGATGCCTTTATCACCGGACTCTATACCAAGTACTCCAATACCGTCAAGGTGGTCAAGGAGGTCATCGGCATCCGTCCGCAATATCAGCACTTCGGCGCTATGCACATCATCAACTCTCCCAAGGGAACGCTCTATATCGCCGACACGCTGGTCAACGAGAACCCCGACACGGAAACGCTTATCGACATTGCCAAGCTGGCCTCGGAATCGGTCAAGTTCTTCAACGAGAAGCCCGTTATCGCCCTCGTGAGCCACTCCAACTTCGGCTCGTCACAGAGCGACGGTGCCAAGAAGGTGAAGCATGCCGTAGAGTATATGCAGAAGCGCTATCCCCAACTGCCCATTGACGGCGAGATGCAGCTGGGCTTTGCCCTCGACCGCGAGCTGCGCGACGAGCAGTATCCCTTCACCCGTCTCTATGGCAAGGATGTCAACACGCTGGTGTTCCCCAACCTGACGTCGGCACGTTCCAGCTACAAGATGCTGCAGATGCTGAACAGCGACGTGGAAATCATTGGCCCTATCCAGATGGGACTGAACAAGCCCATTCATTTCGTCGACTTCGGAGCCTCTGTCCGCGACGTCGTCAACATCGTTGCCGTTGCCGTCATCGATGCCTACGTCGACAAGGTCAGGCGCAACATCATAGAGGATGAGGACTAAGATTCAGCAAACAATTATAAGCGTGTTTTGAACTCAGGAACTCACGGGAACAAATCCCGTGAGTTTTTTAAGTGGCTGTCCCGATGCGGGACGGCCATTCCATAAAACCTAATTAGGCTCGTTCGTTTCTTTAATCCGTCTTCCTGGTATGCAGCGGCCATAGACAGCAGTCGAACAACTGGTAGGAGTCGAGCAACTGGGGACAACGGCGCGGGGTGACACGAGGGTCTGGCCGGCCGAGGACGGTGAAATGATACTCCGACTGGTTGCCCTGATAGTCGCGCAGGACGTAGGTGATATGGTACGGGCGCTCCTCGTCGAAGGTCACGATGCCCTGGTTGAAGTCGGTATGCAGGATGGGCAGTCGCATACCGGGCTCGCGATAGGACTTCATATACCAGATGTGAGTACGGCGCCAGTGCTGATAGTCGCCCCATTGGTTGACCTCGGGCTGGCAACTGACGGGAATGCCGCTGACATCGGAGCGGAAAACCTCGCAGCCGTCCACGAGCAAGCGGGTGTGGCGGATGCCATAATGATTATAGGTGGCCTCGCTGTAGTCGTCGGCCCAGAGTGCAAAACCTACCCTGCCCCACGCCGTAAACTCACGGGAGAG
>CACXAG010000079.1 GCA_902765585.1 uncultured Prevotellaceae bacterium | reverse complement strand
GGCTATGCAGGTGGCCGACGAGCGCGAAGTGTTTAACATGCTGGACGGCGATGCCCTCGAGGCCGTCGTCAAGAAGCACCAGCCCGACATCATCGTGCCCGAGATTGAGGCTATCCGCACGGAGCGCTTGTTTAAGTTCGAGAAACAGGGTATTCAGGTAGTACCGTCGGCACGTGCCGTCAACTATACCATGAACCGCCGTGCCATCCGCGACCTCGCTGCTAAGGAGTTGGGACTGCGCACGGCCAAGTACTTCTATGCCAAGACTTTCGACGAGTTTAAGGCGGCAGCCGACGAGATAGGCTTCCCTTGCGTCGTGAAACCCCTGATGTCTTCGAGCGGTCACGGACAGAGCTATGTTCACAACGACGGCGAACTGGAGCAGGCTTTCCGTGAGGCCATGGAAGGCTCGCGTGGTGATGTGAAGGAGGTGATTATCGAAGAGTTCATCGACTTCGACTCAGAGTTCACGCTGCTCACCGTCACCCAGCAGCACGGCTGGCCCACGCTGTTCTGCCCGCCTATCGGACACGTTCAGAAGGCAGGCGACTACCGCGAATCCTGGCAGCCGTATAAAATCAGCGACGAGGCGCTGAAGCAGGCTCAGACGATGGCCGACAAAGTAACTAAGGCACTGACGGGTGCCGGCATCTGGGGTGTGGAATTCTTCCTCACCAAGCAAGGCGAGGTCATCTTCTCCGAACTGTCGCCGCGTCCGCACGATACGGGTATGGTGACACTGGGTCATACCATCAACCTCAGCGAGTTTGAACTGCATCTGCGCGCTGTGCTGGGATTGCCTATCGCCGGCATTCATCTGGAGCACGCTGGCGCCTCAGCAGTCATCCTCTCACCCAAGGAGGCTTCTACGCCCGTCGACCGTTCGCTGTTGGACTACAATTTCGTGGATGCCCTGAAGGAAGACCGTACACGCATCCGTATCTTCGGTAAGCCCGAGGCTCACAAAGGTCGCCGCATGGGAGTTGTCCTTTGCTATGGTGAGGTGGGCGATGACGTCAATGCCCTGCGTGACAAGGCGAAACGTCTGGCCAAGACCGTCCTCGGCACTGACCCCTATACGAAGTTCGAACATTAATGTGCCGGACGGTTTTCCCGTCTGAATAGACATCGTAATCATGATAGCCACGCTACAGTCTCTGCGCTTTGTCTTTGTGATGCTGATATTCTTGTCGCATTTTGCCTACAAGGATATTCTGGCATTGGACGCAGGCGGTGATTGTGGCGTGGCATTCTTCTTTATCCTCAGCGGTTTCGGCTGCTCTTTGGGCTATGGCAGCAAGCTGCACGACGGCTCGTTCCGCTATGGCACCTTCCTTTGGCGCCGTATCCGCAAGTGCTATCCGCTCCATCTGTTTTGCTTGGCAGTATTCCTGCTGCTCAGTCATGCTGCCATCGACGGCAAGGTGCTCTTGAATGTCCTGCTCTTGCAGAGTTGGGTGCCCGATGCCGACTGGTATTTTTCGTGCAACAGCGTTGCGTGGTTCCTGTCGAGCCTGCTGTTCTGTTATGTGGTATTTCCCTGGGCTTACCGCTGGCTGTCGCCGGCACTGACGGTAACAGTTGTCGCCGCCTGCATCACTGTCTATCTGCTGACGCCTTACGACCACGTGAATGCTGTCCTCTACGTGCATCCGCTGGTGCGCTTCATCGATTTCTACTGGGGCATGCTGCTGGCACGCTGTTACGATCGGTGGCAGTCGCAGCCAAGGACGGAAATGCTGTTGTTGGTCCTGCTGTTGGCAGCTCTGGCACTCTATCCCGTCGTGGATGCCAAGGTGCGCAACGCTCCGCTATTCTGGATAGTGCTGCTGCCGCTCATCGGTGTATTCGCCCAGCAGCGCGGTTGGCTGTCGCGTCTGTTGCAGACCAGAACGATGCTGTGGTTAGGTTCGCTGACCATGCCATTGTTTCTGACCCACCAGATGATAATCCCCATCGTACAGCATCACCTGCCCGACATGCCTGCCATAGCCATGCTGGCGGCGTGTATTCTGGTGTCGCTAACAGTTAGTTGGGGCGTTCAGACAATTTTTTCACGACTCTTACGTTTATAGTATAATGAAATACGATAAAGCAAGATTGTTAGACCTGCCGAAGATTGTCGACCCGCGAGGCAACCTGACGGTAGCGGAGCAGATGAAGAACATCCCGTTCCCGATAGCCCGCGTCTATTGGACGTACGACGTGCCGTCGGGCGAGCGGCGAGGCGGCCATGCCCACCGTTCTTGTGAGGAAATTATCATCGCCGTTAGCGGTTCGTTCGACGTTGAGGTGTTCGACGGTCATGAGCGGGAGACCTTCCACCTGAACCATCCCTATCAGGGCTTGTATGTCGGCACGGGTGTCTGGCGCACGTTGGAGGATTTCTCTTCGGGTGCCGTCTGTCTGGTGTTGGCTTCGGAGCTGTTCGACGAACAGGAGTATATCTACGATTATGACCAGTTTCTCAATTATACGCTACAACCCTGCATTGGCTGACGAGTGGAACGAGTTCGTGACTCGTTCTAAGAACGGCACCTTTCTCTTCGACCGCCGCTATATGGACTATCATAGCGACCGCTTCGAGGACTTCTCGCTCATGTTCTACCGTGAGGGGCGCCTTTATGCCCTGTTACCCGCTAACCGCAAGGGCGACACGCTCCAGTCGCATGCCGGTCTGACCTACGGCGGTCTCGTCATGGACGAGCGTACGACGGCAGCGGCGACGGTCCAGCTGTTCAGCGAACTCAACGAGTACTTGAGAACGCAGGGGTTCCGTCACGTGCTCTATAAGTGCATCCCCTGGATTTACCACCAGTTGCCTGCTGAGGAGGACCTCTATGCCATTGCCCGCACCTGCGACGCCCGACTACAGGAGCGTGACTTAGGAACGGTCATCGTCCAGCGCAATACCCTGCGCTGGGAACGGGTGCGCCGTAGGGCCTTGAAGCGTGCACAAACGGCCGGCGTTACCGTCGAACGCAGCTACGACATGCCTGGTTTTTGGCGTGTGCTCTGCGACAACCTCGCCGCAAAGTACGACTCCAAGCCCGTCCACACGCTGCAGGAGATAGAACTGCTGGCATCGCGCTTCCCCGACAATATTGTGCTCTATGTGGCTAAGAAGGACGATGACATTCTGGCTGGCATGGTGCTTTACGTCAGCAATCAGGTGGCACGGGCACAGTACAGCTCTGCCACGCCTGAGGGGAAGCAGTTAGGTGCCATTGACATCATCTATGACCGCGTCATCAACCACGACTACCATCATCTGCCGTACTTTGAGTTTGGTACGTCGGCGTTAGACAATACCAACGCTATCAACGAGTCGCTGGTGTTCCAGAAGGAGGGTTTTGGAGGCCGTGCTATGTGTTTCGACCGATACGAATGGGAGTTAAGGTAAAAGTGAAGAGTGAATTATTTGCTACCGCCATGATCAAGTATCTGGACCTGAAAGCTGTTAATAGCCGCTATGAGGCGGAGATTCGCGAGGCTGTCAGCCGCGTGCTGGACAGCGGCTGGTACTTGCAGGGCGAGGCGACGCACTGGTTTGAGCAACACTATGCAGACTACATCGGCACCAAGCATTGCATTGGCTGCGGTAACGGACTGGATGCGCTGACGCTCATCCTGCGTGCTTACAAGGAGATGGGCGTCATGCACGACGGCGACGAGGTCATCGTGCCAGCTAACACTTATATCGCCAGCATCCTGGCTATCACCGAGAATCGCCTCGTGCCTGTGCTGGTAGAGCCCGATATCAACACCCTTCAGATTGACGACTCCCTCATCGAACAGGCCATCACCCCTCGCACCCGCGCCATCATGATTGTCCACCTCTACGGTCGTTGTGCCTATACCCCCCGTATTGCCGACATCTGTCAGCGCCACCACCTACGTCTCATAGAGGACAATGCCCAAGCCCACGGCTGCCGCTATGTTGAGTATGGTGTCGTGTCACGACACCAAGCACAACCGCTCACCGGCTCCCTCGGCCATGCCGCTGGTCACTCCTTCTATCCTACCAAAAACCTCGGTGCCTTCGGCGATGCCGGTGCTGTGACTACCAATGACGACGACCTGGCCGCCATGGTTCGTTCCCTCGGCAATTACGGTTCTGCCCGCAAGTACGTCTTCGACCACCAGGGCCGCAACTCGCGTATCGACGAACTGCAGGCTACCATCCTTGACGTCAAACTGCGTCACTTGGATGCCGACAACGCCCGCCGCCGCGAGATAGCTTCTATATATATAAATAAGGTGGAACATCCAGACATCATAGTTCCTCCATGTCAGCGTGACAGCGTCTGTCATATCTTCCCAGTCCTTTCTCCTCGTCGCGATGAACTGAAACAGTATCTGGCCGACCACGGCGTGCAGACGGAAATACACTATCCTATACCGCCGCACCAGCAGGCCTGCTACCCTGTATGGAACAAACTCTCGCTGCCTGTCACCGAGCGCATCCACAGAGAGGAACTGAGCCTGCCCTGCCATCCGGCAATGACAAACGAAGAGGCCGACCATGTGGCCAGCCTCCTCAATGCTTTCTGATTTTTCTGTAGGTTGCAGCGCAGCCCCAACCGTCATCACTCGTCCAACAGCAGTACCGTGGCTGAGCGGGCAGCCTGGGCTCCCATGACCAGCACCTGGGCGATGTCGGCGGTCTTCGACGGACCGCTGATAAAGGTGCCGTAGCCGTACTCATCGAAGCCGTCACCGCATTTGGCGGCTGTTCCGTGAGAAAGGCGCTTGTACGCCTCGTGCATGTTGTTGACTATCTCGGTCTTCTTCAGCAGGATGACAAGGTTCTCGGAGATGAAACACACGGCCTTCTCCTTCATCTGCTGGGGAATCCATACACATGCATTTTCGGCAACACCGAACACGCCGCGGACAATACCGACATCTGTGCCGTTGAGGTCGCGGGCGCGCCCTACCTCGTCGGGGTTGCGCGTAGCGATAGTAATCTCTGGCAAGTTCGACGCTATCTCCTTGGCGTCGGGGTACAGCTCACGGATGAGCTCGTTGACATCGCGACCCTTCTCCACCTCAATGGCATTGCCGCCTACGCTTTTGGTCATGTTCATAAACTGCAACAGCGGGTCGGGGTAGGTGATGGCCTTGATGTCGCTGAGGTCGGGCATGTCGAAGCGCTCGCGCACATTCGCCTTGTACTTCTTCAATATATCTTCTTTACTACTCATAGTCCTTTATCATTTCGTGGAACGGTTTCTTGGGGAACTCCATCATCTTGTGCCCCTCGGCCCAGGGGTTGAGACCGCAGTTCATCAGCGGCGAGGGGATGAGGTTGGCCCAGTGGGCAAGGCCAGTGCCGAAGTTGTAGAGGCCGGGTGAGCCATAGAGCATCGACATGCCGCGACACATCAGCTTCTTCTGAGAGTTGGCGGTGCCGAAGTCATCTAACTGCTGGCGCCATAGGTATATTTGGTCGCCGAGGTTTACCTTGACGGGGCAGACGGTCTGGCATGAGTTGCACAATGTACAGGCACTGACGTTGCCGCTGTGCTTCTGCGGGTCGCGCAGCATGCCGAGGTTGATGCCGATGGGGCCGGGGATGAAGTAGCTGTAGCTGTAACCGCCCGAGCGACGGTACACAGGACACGTGTTCATACACGAGCCACAGCGGATGCATTTCAGCGACTCCCAGTGTTCGGGATTGGCAATCCATTCCGAGCGACCGTTGTCCACGAGGATGATATGCATGTGGTGAGCCGTAGGACGTGCCTTGCGGAAGTGCGACGTGTAGGTCGTCGTTGGCTGACCAGTACCCGCACGGCAAAGCATGCGCTGGAATACGGCCAGGCACTCGTAGTTGGGTATCACCTTCTCCAGTCCGATGGCGGCGATGTGCAGTTTGGGACAGGAGGTTGACATGTCGGCGTTGCCCTCGTTGGTACAGACCACGATGTCGCCAGTCTCGGCGATGCCGAAGTTACCGCCCGTCATGCCGGCATCAGCCGTCAGGAACTCGTTGCGCAGTGACAGTCGTGCACGGTAGGTCAGGAACGTGGGGTCATGGTTGCCCTTCTCGTTGCTGATGCCCTTCTCCTCAAACAGCTCGCCTACGTCGTCGTGGTTCAAGTGGATGGCGGGCATGACGATGTGGCTGGGAGCCTGACCCTTCAGCTGGATGATGCGCTCGCCGAGGTCGGTTTCCACGACTTCGATGCCCTTGGCTTCGAGATAGGGGTTCATGCCGCACTCCTCGGTGAGCATCGACTTCGACTTCACCATCTTTTTCACATGATGGTTCTTTAGGATGCCGTAGACAATTTCGTTGAACTCCTTGGCGTCCTTAGCCCAGTGAACTTCCACGCCGTTTTTCTCGGCATTGGTGGCAAACTGGTCCAGATACTCGTCTAAGTGGGTAATGGTATGGCGCTTGATTTGTGACGCCTTTTCGCGTAGCTGTTCCCACTCGTCCAGTCCGTAGGCCATGTTGTCGCGCTTCGAGCGCACGGCCCAGAAGGTGGCGTCGTGCCAGTGTGCGTAAGTCTGGTTCTTCAGGAACAGCTTGGCTGCTTTTGAATGTTCTGTACTCATAATCCTGCTGCTAAAATCTCTACTACATGTTTGAACTTGATGTTGAGGCCTTGCTTCTTGGCCACGCCGGCCATGTGCATGAGGCACGAGCAGTCGGGACCAGTCACGTACTCGGCACCGGTCTGGATATGGCGCTCCACCTTGTCGCGGCCCATCTGAGCCGAGACGGCGGTCTCTTCGACGGAGAACATGCCGCCGAAGCCGCAGCATTCGTCGGGACGGTCGGGCTCTACGACGTCGATGCCGTCGACCAGCTTCAGCAGGTCCTTGATTTTGTTGAACTTCCCGACGTGCTGTTCGGAGGGACTGCTGAGTCCCAGTTCGCGCACACCGTGGCATGAGTTGTGCAGGCTTACCTTATGGGGGAACGTGCCCAAGCGGCGGTCTATCTTCACCACGTCGTGCAGGAATTCCACCACGTCCATGCAGCGCTTGGCGGTTTCGCACTCGTGGTTCAGAAGTCGCGGGTAGTTCAGACGGATAAAGGCCGTGCAGCTGACGCTGGGCGATATCACGTAGTCGAAGTCCTTGAACTTCTCCTCAAACTTCTCGGCCAGGGGGATGGCCTGTTTCTCGAATCCCGCATTGGCCATGGGCTGGCCGCAGCAGGTCTGCTTCTCAGGATATGTCACGTCTATCCCTAAATGCTTCAGCAACTTCCAGGTTGCTATGCCCACCTCGGGATAGACGGCATCCACATAGCAGGGGATGAATAATCCTACCTTCATATTAATTCTCAATTTTCAATTCTCAATTATATAACATGCAGACCGAGGAATACCATCAGTCCGTTCATCAGTATCCAGAAGATGGCGAACGGCATGGTCTTGCGCATGATTTCGCCGTCCTGACCCTCCATGTCGCAGGCTGCTGTAGCGATGGCGATGGACTGCGGCGAGAGCAGTTTACCGCCCTCCGAACCGGCACAGTTGGCGGCGGCGAGCCAGTTGGTCTCACTACCGCTGACACCGAAGAACGTGCCTTGGTTGACTAGTCCGAGGTCACTGGCGGCAGTAGCCTGTAGCTTGCCGAAGAGGATGTTGGCATTGGTGGCCGAACCGGTGACGAAGGTTCCGATAGAACCGATGAGTGGGGCGAAGAACGGGAAGGCGGCACCAGTAAGTAGCACAAGGCCCTTGGCAATGTCATTGGTCATGCCGGTATTGTTCATCAGCATGGCCATAGCCACGAGGCAGCAGATAGTGACAACAGTCTTCTGCAGGTTCAGCGTGGTCTTGGCGAGCAGCGTCATCAGTTTGCCGAAGCTCATGCCCTGGATGAGTCCACCGATGACGGCACCGAGGAATATCATCAGACCGGCATTCGATAGCCAGCCGAACTTAAAGGTGTTGCCAATGACGGGCAACTCGAACTTGGTCACCAGCGTATTGTTGAGCAACTCGTTGACAGGCGGCACTATCTTGCTTGAAATGAGGATGAAGAAGATGATGAGACCGTAGACGCTCCAGGCCTTGAGGGTCTTGGCGACCCCAAAGCGCACATGCTCCACGTGTACCGTGTCCTTCTCGGCCTCGTGGCGCAGGAAGAGTTTGTTGTAGATGAGCATGGCGATGATGGCAGCGACGCTACCGAGGATAGCGGGCGTCTCGGGACCGATAAAGTGGGCGCAGCAGAACTGCACGACGATGGAGAAAGAACCCACAAAGAGGGCGATGGTCAGGTTCTTCACAATCTTTGTGCGGTCGGTCATCATCAAGATGAGGAACGGGGTGATGAAGAACATCAGCGAGAGCTGTAATATAATAAAGGTAGCAACTTCACACAGTTCCTCGGGCGTGGCCACACCGCTGGCAGCCACTTGGTTGGCCAGTGTTGTGGCGGGTAGACCAACGGCACCGAAGCCCACAGCAACCGTATTGGCTACCAGACAGATGACAGCCGAGAACATCGGCTTGAAACCCAGTCCGATGAGAATAGCTGCGGGGATGGCCACAGCGGTTCCGAAGCCGGCCATACCTTCGAGTACGCCGCCCAAACCCCACGTCAGCAGCAGCACCAGCAGACCCTTGTCGGAGGTCATCTGGATGAACTGGGTCTTGATGGTCTCAATCTCTTTCGTCTCGCACAGGATGTTGTAGCTGAAGATGGCGCAGATGATGATCAGGATAATTGGGAAGCAGGCTTTCAAAAAGCCCTCGATGACCGACCAAAGGGTGATGCCGTAGATGGATACGTCGGCATACTTCTCCGGGATAATACCCATGGAGGGAACGGCAAACAAGGCTAATAGGATGGTTACGACCAGTGTGACGATGGCACTTCTGTAGCCAGAAACCTTAAAGCCCATCATTAATACAATGAGCAATAGGATAGGGATAACGGAAATTAATGCTGTCATAGGATTTGTAGTTATTTTATAAGTATGGTTGCAAATATACGGAAAAAATCTCACATGGCAAAACATTTTCGTGATTTAATTTAGTTTGGGCCGAAAAATGATCTCCGAGCGTCTTATGGCCCTGCTGCTTGAGGTCGGCTCACAGACAAGGACATGAAAACCTGGATGAATAAAAAATCAGAAAAAAGTTGGCAGTGTGATTTATTTTTCTTACCTTTACACCCTGTAAAGCAAACAATGACTAAAAACTAATACAAGTATTGTCCTATGTTAAATGATTTCCTAAATGAACTTAAACGGCTGTTGCCGTCTGAACGCATCTATACCGATGAACTCCGTACGTTGGGATGGGGTACAGATGCCAGTTTCTACCGAATGATTCCGAAGGTTGTCGTTCGAAGCAATGGAGAACAGGAGGTATCTCAAATTGTCCGACTATGCAAGGCGTTCAAAATTCCCTTTACCTTCCGTGCAGCGGGTACGTCGCTGTCGGGTCAGAGCTGTACGGACAGTGTGCTGATAGTTGCTGGCAAGCACTGGGAGAAGTACAAAATGGGCGAGAACCAGGACACCATCCGCATGCAGCCTGGCATCGTAGGTGCTCGTGTCAACGAAATCTTAAAGCCCTATGGGCGTGTGTTCCCGCCCGATCCCGCCAGCATCGGTTCGGCCATGGTGGGCGGTATCGTCGTCAACAATGCCTCGGGCATGAACTGTGGCGTGCATGCCAATAGCGACCGAATGCTCGTCTCTGCCCGTATCGTTCTGACGGATGGAACGATACTCGATACTGGCGACGCTGCCAGCCGCGAGCAGTTTGCACGCTCGCACCCAGAGTTTATCAAGAAGATAGAAGCCCTGAGGGACAAAGTGAGAGCTGACGAGAAATTGGCCTCGCGCATACGCGCAAAATATTCTATTAAGAATGTGACGGGTCTGAACCTGCGGCCACTCATAGCATACGATGACCCGTTCGACATCATAGCACACTCCATGGTGGGTAGTGAGGGAACGCTGGCATTCCTATCTGAGGTGACCATGAAGACGCTCCACGACTATCCATACAAGGCTTCCGCCATGGTGTATTTCCTGACCATGAAGGAGAGTTGCGAGGCCGTCGTGGCCATGAAGAAGCTGAAGGCCGGTGATGAGGACCTGAAGATGAGTGCCGAGCAGCTGATGGTGAAAAGTGCTGAGATGCTCGACTATATGTCGCTCAACTCAGTGGATGACCCCGTGTTCCTGCAGTATAAGAAAGATGTGGATGCAGGGAAGATAGAGGGTGTGAAGCCTGGCGACTACCACAACCTGACGGCCATCCTGACCGAGACGAAGGGCACCACGCACGAGCAGCTGTTGGAGAAAATCAAGAAAATCAAGGAGTGTCTGGGACAGTTCCGCCTATACATTCCGGCAGAGTTCACAGAAGATCCGGCTGTCTATGGCAAGTACTGGGCCATACGCAGCGGTATTTTCCCCAGCGTTGGCGGCACAAGGCCCGTGGGTACGTCGTGCCTCATCGAGGACGTCGCCTTCCCCATCGAGAGCCTGCCCGAGGCTACGGTGAAGCTGCAGAAACTCATTGCCGACCATGGATACGCGGATGCATGCATCTACGGCCACGCCTTTGAGGGCAACTACCACTTCATCCTAAACCAGAGCTTTGCCGACGAGCATGAGGTGGCTCGCTATGCCGAGATGATGCGCGCCGTGGCCAAACTCGTCGTCGAGGGATATGACGGCTCGCTGAAGGCTGAACATGGTACTGGAAGGAACATGGCACCTTTCGTGAAGTATGAGTGGGGTGAGAGTGCCTACGAGGCTATGAAGGAACTCAAGGACATCTTCGACCCGGAGGGACTGCTGAACCAGGGAGTCATCTTCAACGATGATCCAGACTGTTTCATTAAATGCCTAAAACCGCTGCCCGTGCTCGACTATGACTTCTCCAGGGTGCCGGATGGCGGCCACTACCTCATGGACCCGTCGCTCTCCACGGCCAAAGAGACCATCGAACAGGTGAAACGCGCCAACAAGTGCATCGAGTGCGGATTCTGCGAGGTTAACTGCATGTCGTGCGGTCTCACGCTGTCGAGTCGTATGCGTATCGCCGTACAGCGCGAAATCCGCCACCTTACCCATGAGGTTAGTATGGGCGGTAGTTCTGCTGCCGCCGCCCAGGAGCGTTTGGATACCCTCAAGCGCCAATACAAATACTATGGCGATCAGACGTGCGCTACCGACGGACTCTGCTCCACGTCGTGTCCCATGAAAATCAATACGGGCGAGTTGACACACCTTATCCGCCAGATGGATATGAATGAGAGTCCGATGGGATATAAGGTGGGCGAGTTTGCTGCCAACCATATGGCGGGCATCAAGAGCGGACTACG
>CACXAG010000078.1 GCA_902765585.1 uncultured Prevotellaceae bacterium | reverse complement strand
CTGCTGCTCATCGACATCAAGGACATGCGGTCGATGCTCGACTGGGTGTCGAAGCATGCCAAGGAGTACACCACCAAGTACGGCAACATCTCCGTGCAGACCATCGGTGCCATACAGCGCGCCTTGTTGCAGTTGGAGAGTCAGGGAGCCGATAAGTTCTTCGGTGAACCGTCGTTCGACATCTATGACCTGCTGCAGACAGAGGGCGGAAAAGGCGTGATGAACGTGCTGGCTGCCGACAAGCTGATGCTGCAACCCAAGCTCTACTCCACCTTCCTGCTGTGGCTGCTGAGCGAACTCTACTCCACTCTGCCCGAGGTGGGCGACCTGCCCCAGCCGAAGCTGGTATTCTTCTTCGACGAGGCACACATGCTGTTTGCTGATACCAGCAAGGCGCTGCTCGACAAGATAGAACAGGTGATACGCCTCATCCGCTCGAAGGGTGTGGGTATCTACTTCATCACCCAGAGTCCCACCGATATTCCTGAAAACATCCTTGGACAGTTGGGCAACCGCGTGCAGCATGCCCTGCGAGCCTATACGCCAAAAGACCAGAAGGCTGTCAAGACGGCTGCTGACACCTTCCGTGCCAACCCCGCCTTCAAGACCGACGAGGCCATCATGCAGTTGGAAACTGGCGAGGCCTTAGTGAGTTTCCTGGACGAGAAAGGCGCCCCCAACATGGTGGAGCGCGCCAAGATACTGTTCCCGCTGTCACAGATTGGTGCTGTGACCGAAGGACAGCGTTTAGATATTATCAAGCAGTCGCGCATCTACGGCAAATACGACACGCCAGTTGACCGCGAGAGTGCCTTTGAGGTGCTGATGGCTGAAGCTGACAAACAACTGGCCGAGCAAGAAGCCGCTAAAGAAGCAGAGGTGGCTGAACAGGAAAGTGCCAAGGGGCAGCAGGCTAAAGCCGAGAAGCAGAAGCCTGGCATGATGTCGAAGGTGCTGAAGGCCGTGATGACCGCCGTCACGTCGACACTGGCTGCCGTACTGGGCGCCTGGGTCAGCGAGAAGGTCAGCGGCAAGAAGTCGAAGAGCCGCACATCGACCAAGGAGCGTGTGGTGAAGAATGCCACCAGTGCTGCCACGCGCACCATCACGAAGGAGCTGACGCGTGACATCCTGGGCAACCTGGTGAAGGGAAAATAAAAACTGAAATGGATAAGGACTACTCGTCCTTATCCTCGGCTAAGATCTGAGGGCCGCGCACTTTGTCTTGAGGTGTGAGGCCCTTTTTGATTTCTATGTTCACACCGTCAGAGAGTCCCGTCTGGACCTGGCGGCGATCATAGTGTTTCTGCTGGCCCTCACCCTGGATGACATAGACAAAGGTGGAGTCGCCCGAGAACTCGATGGCACTCTCAGGAATCGTGAGCGCCTTGCTGACGGAAGCCAGCACGAGTTCGGCATTGGCAGAATAGCCGCTGCGCAGCTTGCCACCATCAGTAGGCACGGCAACGGCAGCCTTGATTTCAAACTGATTGGCGCCATTCGACTCGACGGCCTTGGGCGAGATATACTCCAACTTGGCGGTCATCGTCAGGTCCTGCAGCGCTCCGACGGTAATCTTCATCGGCATGCCGCTCACCAATTGGCCCACCTCCGTCTCGTCGATGTTGCCTCGGAAGATGAGGTCGTTCATGTTGGCCACCGAGGCAATGGTGGTACCGTCGTTGAAGGTATTGGAGAGGATGACGCTATTACCCACTTTCACGGGGATGTCGAGGATGACACCGCTGATGGTGCTTCGTACCAGCGTACTGCTGGCCGAGGCATTCGACTTCGACACACCGTCGCGCACCACCTGTAGGGCATCCTGAGCAGCCAACACTTCCTCCTTAGCCTGCTGCAGTTTCTGCTTCTGCTTGTCGTACTCGTCGGCAGAAATCAACTGCTTGTCATAGAGCGCCTTCACACGGTCGTAGTCAATCTTGGCCTGCTGCACATTGATGTCAGCCAGACGCACACGGGCCTCAGCACTGGAGAGTTGGCCCATGTCGGGGATGACCTTCACCTTGGCGATGACCTCACCCTGTTGGACGTAGTCGCCGGCCTCCTTCAGCAGTTCGGTGATGATACCCGAAATCTGGGGTTTGACGTTGACCTCGTTGCGGGGTTCTATCTTACCCGTGATAATGGTCGTCTTGCGAATGCTGTCCACCTTGGGCGTGAACTCGTTGTAGACCACCTCCTTAGGCTGGCTCTTCTGCCACAGGAACACGAAGGTTCCGATGAAAATCAGCGCGATAATCGCTGCGATAATCAGTTTGCTGTACTTTTTCATTGCTATGTTGTTTTTATGTTCTTTCTTTTTGGCTATTCGTCGCGCATGGCGTCGACGGGTTTGATGCTCATGGCGCGGGCGGCAGGAGCAAGACCTGCCAGCACACCCATCGCTGACACGGCAAAGGCGGCGAAAAGGGCTGTCCAGAAGCCTACCTGGAAGTGTGCGGTCACGATGCCGTCCTCCGTATTACCCAGTTCGAGCATCTGGAGGATGAGTACGCCAAAGAGGATGCCACTCATGCCCGCCACTAACGTCAGCACGATGCTCTCGCTGATGATCTGCGACAGAATCATGCGCGGCGTAGCACCGATGGCACGGCGGATGCCAATCTCAGTGGTGCGCTCGCGGACAGTCACCATCATGATGTTAGAGACACCGATGGCGCCAGCCAACAGCGTGCCGAGACCCACGAGCCAGATGAGGAAGTTGACACCACGGAAGAGGTTGTCGAGCATCTGGAAGAGCACCTCAGTATTGAAGACCATAGCACCCTGTTCGTCCATCGGATCCACATAGTGAGCCATCGTCACAGCCTCGCGAATGCGGTCTGACAGCTTCGACATCACCACGCCATCGCGGCCCGTGGCGACAATCATATCCACCTGGTTGCCACGGTTGTACGTCTGCTGCATCAGCGTCAGCGGCAAGGTCAATTTCTCCTCGGTGCGACCGTTGATGTTCATCTGCGTCGAGGAATAGTCCACGCCTATCACCTCGTAGTAGGTAGAATCGATGCGGATGCTCTTGCCACAGGGGTCGCCACCTTCCTTGAAGAGTTCCTTGTATATCTTCTTGCCTATGACGCACACCTTGCGGCGCTCCTTCATATCCATCTCGTTGATGTAGCGGCCATAGTAGAGCTTAGGCGTTACCACCAGGGCATAATCAGGCGACGTGCCTTGTACACGGGGCGTCGTCTTCTGGTCACCATAGTAGGCCGTGTTCGAACCTCCCCAGGGCGAAAACAGCACAGGCGCCACCACGTCAAGTTCTGGCACACGCTGCTTCAGGCGGCTGATGTCCTTGTAGTCCATGCTCCACCAACGGCCCTTGCGGAAGTCCTTGTAGGCCTTCGACGTCTGCTGGCTCCAGATGATGACAGTGTTCTTGGCAAAGCCCTCGAAGTTTTTCTCCAACAGTTCTTTCAGACCATTGCCGCCACCCATCAACGCCACCAGCATGAAGACGCCCCAGAACACGCCGAAGCCTGTCAGGAACGACCGGACGGATGCGGGAGGCTTTGAAGGCAGGGATGAGTCCAGCAATGGTGCCTGCGATGACCATCACCATCGTGGCCTCGAAACAGACATCTAACCCCACCGTCGGGTCCACAAACATGGTTGCCCTGAAGAGTCCCGTATCGATGACGTCATGGCCCAGAGTGGCATCCATATACTCATTGGCCATTACCCCCAGCACCATGCCGATATAGCCGAAGAAGGTGGTGATGATGACGCTCTCGGTGATGATGAGCTTCAGGATGCTCCACGGCTTGGCACCAATGGCCTTGCGGATGCCGAACTCGTGGGTGCGCTCCTTGACGGTGATGAGCATGATGTTGCTGACTCCAACGATGCCGCTCAGGAGCGTAAAGAGTCCCACTATCCACAGGGCGGTGCGAATAATGGCGATGCCCTGTTCCATCTGCAGGTTCTGCGTAAAGCGGTTCCACAGCCAGATGGCACGCTCGTCCTCAGGGTGTGCCTGATGGTTGGCATTGAGGCGCTGGCGGTAGGCATGTTCAAACTGCTCGTTGGCCTGCTCCGTCGGCAGACCGTGGAAGGTGAACTCAATGTCGCCGACATTATCGGTATTGGCACCATAGATGCCCTTGATGGCGGAATAGGAAGAGAAAGCTTCCGACTGGCCGCTCTCCTCGTCCTTGTAGATGCCCACTACCTGAAACATGAAGTTGCCCACCTTGACATGATGCCCAATGAACGTAGAGAGGTTGGTGTTCTGGGGCGCGAGTTCTTTCACTTGCTTGGAACTCAACACCAGCACCTTGCGCTTCTCCTTGAGGTCGATGTCGTTGATGAAACGGCCATGCAGCATCTCCACCTTATTGATACGGATATGGTTCGGATAGACGCCCGTCACTGGTGCCGAGAGGTATTCCTGTCCGTTCGTGATGACAGCAGAAGTCTCGTAGGCAGCTCCCACCTCGTCGATGTTGTTGCGGAAACCTGTCTCCGTAGCCGTAATGTCGTGCGTCTGCAGATTGATATTGCGTCCCTCCTGCAGTCCGTTGTAGGCCTTCGACGTCCGTCCGCCGAACACCATCATCGAGTTGGAGAGGAAACGCTCCGACTGTTGCAGCTGGGCGTTGACAAGTCCGTTGCCAGCACCCAACAGCACAATCAGCATGAAGATGCCCCACGCCACAGCGAAACCTGTGAGTGTGGTGCGCAGCTTATTGCGCCGTGCCGTCTGCCATATCTCAGATATAAGTTCTCTCACCTTCTTTACCTTTTTACGTTTTTACCTTTCTATCAGTCCGTCCTTGATGCGTATGATGCGGTTGGTCTTTTCAGCCACCGTTGGGTCGTGGGTGACGATGATCTGGGTGATGCCCTCGTCAGCATTCAACTGTTTCAGCAGCTGCATCACCTCCACGCTGGTCTTCGAGTCGAGGGCACCCGTAGGCTCGTCGGCCAGGATAATCTGCGGACGGGTGATGAGGGCACGGGCTATGGCCACGCGCTGGCGCTGACCACCAGAGAGCTCGTTGGGATAGTGCTCGGCCCAGTCGAGCAGCCCCAGACGTTCCAGATATTCCAAAGCAAGGGTGTGTCGCTTTTTGCGCGACACCCCTTGGTAGAAAAGTGGCAACTCAACATTTTCTACTGCAGTCTTAAACGAGATTAGATTGAAGCTCTGGAAGATAAAACCTATCATCTTGTTGCGATACTCGGCAGCGCGGCTCTCGGAGAGGTTCCAGATGCGAACGCCAGCCAGCTCGTAGATGCCGGAGTCGTAGTTGTCGAGGATGCCGAGGATGTTCAGCAGCGTCGACTTGCCAGAGCCCGAAGCTCCCATGATGCTGACGAACTCGCCCTTGTCGATGTCGAGCGAGATGCCTTTCAGCACATGCAGCGGCTGGGCGCCCTGATAGGTCTTATGAATGTCTTGTAAGTGTATCATTTGACGATGAACTTTTATCTTTTAGACGCACTCGAAGGCGCTATTGTTGCGCAGCGTAGGCATCTTTAACATCTTCTAACGTAATGCCAAGCAGCTGCATCTGGCGGAAGAGTTCTGGCAGGTGTTCTTTCATGAAGGCTTTTTTGCGCTCCTTCAGGATTTGCTGCTTCGCCCCTTTGGTGACGAAGTAGCCCAGTCCGCGCTTATTATATATAATGTTCGCGCGAGAGAGCTCGTCGTAAGCCTTGACTGCCGTATTGGTGTTCACCTCCAGGAGCACGGCATACTCACGGACAGACGGTATGCGGTCGTCGTCCTTATACACGTCAGACAGAATCTCGTCGCACAGACGGTCAGCCATCTGGAGGTAGATGGGTTTATCGTTTGAGAATGTCATACGTTCAACCATTTATTGTTAATAACCTGCATGCGGGTAAACAGCTTGTACGATGCCCAGTAGTGGAAGGCGACGAGCAGCATCATCGCTGAGTTGATGATATAAAATGACGGATGGAAGATAGTTGTATAGGTTAGCGTCTTGTCGTCCCAGGTACCCGTGATGAAATCGAAGTGGATACTGCTCCAGTCTATCTGGTTCATAATCATTATCAGCAGGATGCCGACAACGACGATGGTGCCGCTGGTGAACAGGAATTGCTGGCGACGGAACAGGGTGCCGCCCACGATATAGAGCGAGTGAATGTAAAATGCCCAGACAAGGACCATCCATACCCCGTGCCAATCTTGGAAAGCACCCCACGGATGCTCACCATCACGTCCCATGACAGGCATGGTGAAGCCCCAGACGACGATGCGTCCCGTCAGCCAGTCCACCAATACGCGCAGGACATCGGCAAGTATGAAGGCACCAATGGTCAGAAACAGCATCATCACTACGGAGATCAGCACGCTGACGACGTATTTCTCCAAGTTGGAGACGGGCCATAGCAGATAGGCGGAGCGTTTGCGGGTGTCCTTCATCTGCGAGAACATGCCGCTGGCCGTAAACAGCATGGCGAAACAGAAGAAGACGATACCGAATACGGAGGTCTGCTCTACAATTCTGCTATAATGTAAATACAATTCGTCGGGATAGTTGTCAGCCCAATGCGAGTAGCGGCTGTCGGCCACACGGGTAAAGAACAGGTTGGCCATAAACATGACGAGCGTAAAAATGCCGAAGAGGCGAATCCACGTCTTGCGCAGTACGAGGAACTGGCACTTCAGTGCCTGATTGAATCTTGTTGTATTGAAAGTACTCATAATCTTAATTCGTTTAATTCGAGGAAATCTGTGATTCAATAATTCGTTTAATTCGTGAAATTCGTGGTCTATTTACAGCACTGGTCCTGTCTTTTGGTTAGTCTTGTAGTTGAACAGCAATTCGAGGTTCACCTGTGTCTCGGCGTCGCCCTCCTGGCGCTTGGTGATGACGGCGTTGCCCTGCAGCGTGGGTTCGGCATAGAGCACCGTGTCGTCCATCTGCTGGGGCGAACGGAACTCGAAGGTGTAGTGGTCTTGAATGTCCTGCATCGAGGCATTCAACAATACCGAGTGCTGGTCGAGGATGAGGATGTGGTCCAGCATCTGCTCCACGTCGTGTACCTGGTGGGTAGAGATGACGACGGTGCGCTCCTCCGTCATGTGCTGGGCAATGACCTTGCGGAACTGCGACTTCGAAGGGATGTCCAAACCGTTGGTGGGCTCGTCCATCAGCAGGTACTTGGTGTCAGTAGCCATCGCGAAGGCGATGTAGGCCTTCTTGCGCTGGCCCATCGAGAGCTCGCCCAAGCGGACGTCGGCAGGAAGTTCGAAGTCGGCAAGACAGCCCTGCAGAATCTCGTCAGAGAAATTGGGGTAGAAGGGCTTGTAGAGCTTTACATATTCTGAAAGGCGGATGGCGGGCATCTCAAACTCCTCCGTGACGAGAAAGATGTCGCGCAGGGTTTCGGGCTGGCGCTTGCAGGTCGCGATGCCATCGCAACGAACACTACCCTGCGACGGGCGCAGCAGCCCAGAGAGCAGGTAGAGCAGTGTGCTCTTGCCTGTGCCGTTCTTTCCTAACAGTCCGTAGATGCGGTTTTCCTCCAGCTTGAGGCTGAAATCGTCGAATACCAGATGCTTGCTTCCGGCATACTTGAAACTGATGTTTTGTACGTCTATCATACGCTTATTCTTGATTGGTTTTGTTGTTCTTGTATCTCTGTATCGGTGTACTACTTTATTAGTACACTGCAAAAGTAGGACTTTTTCCCTTTCGCTCCAAATTTTTCAGCAAGAAAATGCATCGGTTTATAACTTTTTAACCTTTCGCCTCGCGCGACCCTTATTTATATAACAGCAAGGGAAACAAAAAAAAGAGACGGGATAAAAATTTCCCGCCTCTACTTAAAAATCTATGTTGCAGGCTTTGAAACTTGTGTTTCAGAGTTTGGTACTTATGTTTCAGAGCCTGCAACATAAGTTTCAAGGCTTGCAACAACAAAAAGATAGTTATCTGCGCTGATCTGCTCCCCACATCATTTTTTCGCGCAGGGTATGGAAATACTTAGTGCCTGCACGCTTGATGACCTGCACACGGTAGGGGGCCCTGGTCAAGGTTAGACGGGTAGCATCAGGCAGTTTCTCGCTGCGACCATCCAGGGCTACGAGGAAGTTGTGGGTACGACTCTCGACAGTCAACTCGATGACGGAGTCCTCGGAAACGACGATGGGGCGCACATTGAGTGAGTGTGGTGCAACGGCTGTCAACGAGAAAACGTGGGTGCCTGGGACGATGATAGGACCGCCAACGGAGAGGGAATAGGCCGTAGAACCTGTGGGTGTCGAAATAATCAGACCGTCAGCCAGATAGGTCGCCAGCGTCTCGCCGTTGATGGTAGCGTAAATAGTAATCATCGATGCGGTGTCGCGCTTGAGGATGGCGACATCGTTCAGGGCACAAGGGTAGCCCGCCAGAGGTTGCCCGTCAGTCTCCACCTGAATGACAGAACGGGTGTCCACGGCGAAGTCCTCATCATGTAAGGCTTGTATGGTACGCTCTATCTCCTGCGCATTGACGTCAGCGAGGAAACCCAGGCGTCCTGTATTGATGCCGAGGATGGGAATCTGCTTGGAACCCACGACACTGGCAGTACGAAGGAAAGTACCGTCACCACCCATCGAGATGGCAAAGTCGGCCTCAAAGTTGTTGTCATCGAAGATGCGTATACCACTGAGCGGTAACTGCTGCCCTTCTGTAATGAAGGTATAGAAGGCTCGTTCTATATACACCTCGTCCTCGTGCTGAGCCAGGCAGGCAAGGATTTTCTGTATCGAGACAGACTTCTTGGGCTGATAGATATTGCCGAAAATGGCAAACCTGAGTTTACGCGTAGTCATCATTTTCACCTTTTTGCGTGCAAAGATACACATTTTTTTGCGTCTTTGCATCTTTGTATTCCTTTTTTTTGTATCTTTGCACCATAACTAATGAGTATAGCAATGACGAAACTAAGTGTAAATATCAATAAGATTGCCACACTGCGCAATGCCAGAGGTGGCAATAATCCGAACGTGCTGGCAGTGGCACGCGATGCAGAGTTGTTTGGAGCACAGGGAATTACGGTTCATCCACGTCCTGACGAGCGCCACATCCGCTACCAGGATGTGCGCGACATCCGTCCCATCATCACCACCGAATTCAACATCGAGGGAAATCCCATCGACTCGTTTACCGAACTGGTGCTGCAGGTGAAGCCCACCCAGGTGACGCTGGTTCCCGACGGGCACGACCAGCTGACCAGCAACCACGGCTGGGACACGCTGGAGAACAAGGCTTTCCTGACGGACATCTGCAAGACATTCAAGGATGCCGGCATCCGCACCAGCATTTTCGTCGATGCCGACCCGCGACAGGTGGAGGGAGCCAAGGCCTGCGGTGCCGACCGCGTAGAGTTGTATACAGAGCCATACGCCTCTGGTTATCAGGCTAATCGCGAGGCTGCCATCGCCCCGTTCATCGCCGCTGCCGAAGAGGCACGCCGCGTAGGGTTAGGACTGAATGCCGGCCACGACCTGTCACTCGAGAACCTGCACTACTACCATCAGCAGATTCCCTGGACTGACGAGGTCAGCATTGGCCACGCCCTCATCTGCGACGCCCTCTACCTCGGCCTCCGCGACACTATTCAGCAATATCTTAATGCGTTGAAATAATATGAAAAAGGTTTATGTATTCTTAGCTGACGGCTTCGAGGATGTCGAGGCCCTGATTCCCGTTGACGTATGGCGTCGCGGAGGTATTGACGTGACGACGGTGAGCATCACCGAATTCCCTCTGGTACAGTCTGCACATGGCGTGAACGTCGAGGCCGACGTAATGATAGAGCAGTGCGACTTCTCGGATGCCGACCTGCTGTTCCTGCCGGGTGGAATGCCAGGAGCCACGAACCTATTTGAAAACAAGGACGTATGCAAGGCAGTCGTCGACCAGCACGCCGCAGGCAAGAAGGTCGCTGCCATCTGCGCCTCACCCGCTGTCGTCCTCGCCCCTCTCGGCATCATCGACGGCAAGCGCGCAACCTGCTATCCAGGCTTCCAACAGGCACTGACGGAGTCCACCTACACCGCCGACCTCGTCACCGTCGACGGCAACGTCACCACCGGTGAAGGTCCCGCCGCCGCCTTCCCCTTCGCCTACGAACTCCTTGCCCAGCTCGTCGACAAGCAGACCTCCGACCAAATAGCTGAAGGCATGCGCTTCAAGCACCTCATGGCCTAATGGACTATGTCATCATCGTAGCAGGCGGGAAGGGCCTGCGGATGGGAAGCGATATTCCCAAACAGTTTCTGCCAATAGGCGGGAGGCCAGTACTGATGCGGACGCTGGAACGCTTCCGCCAGTACTCCCCTACCCTCCAGATTATCTTGGTGTTACCCAAGGCCCAGCAGGACTATTGGCAGGAACTTTGCAACGAGTACGCTTTCGACATTAACTACCAGTTAGCTGATGGTGGCGAGACGCGCTTTCACTCCGTACAGAACGGCCTGGCAAAGATTCCTGATGACGCTGAAGGAGTCGTCGGTGTGCATGATGGCGTACGACCCTTCCCCAGCATCGACGTCATCCGCAACTGCTACGAAACAGCCCGCACGGCCAAGGCCGTCATTCCAGTCATTCCCATAGTGGAAACGGTTCGGCACCTGCAAGCGACGACTTCTGTAACCGTTCCCCGCAATGACTTCCGCTTAGTGCAGACGCCCCAGTGCTTCGACATTCAACTGTTGAAGGCTGCCAACCAACAGCCATACTGCGACAACTTCACCGACGATGCCTCCGTTGTTGAGTCTTATGGTTATCAGATTACCCTTGCAGAGGGCAATCGTGAGAACATCAAGATTACCACCCCCTATGACCTGAAAATAGCTGAGGTACTGATAGGATGACTTCGATACTGCAACAAGACATCCAATATCTGGCGGGAGTTGGTCCCAACAGGCGGAAGATGCTCAGCGACGAGCTGGGCATCCAGACTTTTGGTGACTTGTTGGGGTACTTCCCCTACAAACACGTTGACCGCAGCAGGCTCTACAGCATAGGTGAATTGAACGGCGACATGCCGTTTGTACAAGTGAAAGGACATATCCTGAGTTTCGAGACTTTCAAGATGAGTGCCCGCAAGGAACGCGTCGTCGCCCACTTCACCGACGGGACAGGCAAGGTGATGGATCTGACTTGGTTCAATGGCGGCAAGTATGCCAAGCAGACCTACACCATCGGCAAGGAGTACATCATCTTCGGACGCCCCAACGTCTATAACGGACGCCTGAACTCCCGTGCCGTGGAACGTCTCACCAAGACACTGCTCGACGTGCTGAAGGAGTCATTGCCTGAAACCCTGCCACCTTTTATCACGGAAAAGCTACACCTGATGTCGCGTGACGAGGCGATGCGCAAAATCCACTACCCACAGAATGCCAAGGAACTGGAACGGGCCCGCGTGCGACTGAAATTCGAGGAACTCTTTTATGTCCAGCTGAATATATTAAGGTATGCCAGCGACCAGCGCCGCAAATATCGCGGCTACGTTTTTTCGAAGGTCGGTGACTGCTTCAACGACTTCTTTTATCACCACCTGCCGTTCCAGTTGACAGGTGCCCAGAAGCGCGTTATCCGCGAGATCCGCAAGGACATGGGCAGCGGACGGCAGATGAACCGTCTGCTTCAAGGTGACGTTGGCAGCGGCAAGACACTGGTTGCCCTGATGTCGATGCTCATCGCCTTAGACAACGGCTATCAGGCCTGCATCATGGCACCCACGGAGATTCTGGCCGAACAGCACTTGAAGACCATCATGGACTTCCTGCAGGACATGCCCATCCGCGTGGCCCTGCTGACGGGCATCGTCAAGGGCAAACGCCGTCAGGAAATCCTCGACGGACTGTTAGACGGTACGGTACAAATTCTCGTCGGCACCCATGCCGTCATCGAGGATACGGTGCAGTTTGCCCGCCTCGGTTTCGTGGTCGTCGACGAACAGCACCGCTTCGGTGTAGCGCAACGTGCCAAGCTATGGAACAAGAGCATCAATCCGCCTCATGTCCTCGTGATGACGGCGACGCCTATTCCACGCACACTGGCCATGACACTGTATGGCGACCTGGATGTCAGCATCATCGACGAACTGCCGCCTGGTCGCAAACCCGTGGTGACACAGCACGTCTTTGACCGCAGCCTGCCATCGTTATATGACAGTATTCGCAAGCAGATTCACTTGGGACGCCAAGTCTATATCGTATTCCCACTCATCGAGGAGAGCGAGAAGATAGACCTTAAAAACCTCGAAGACGGTTTTGAGGTACTGCGCCAAGTGTTCCCCGAATTCCGCCTCAGCAAGGTGCACGGCAAGATGAAGCCTGCCGACAAGGAGGCTGAGATGCAGCGCTTTGTCAGTGGCGAGACACAGATTCTCGTTGCCACAACTGTCATCGAGGTGGGCGTCAACGTACCTAACGCCAGCGTCATGGTTATCCTCGAAGCCCAGCGCTTTGGACTGTCACAGCTACACCAGTTGCGAGGGCGTGTGGGTCGTGGTGCCGACCAAAGCTACTGCATACTCGTTACAGGCTTCAAGCTTGCAGAAGACACCCGCAAGCGCATCGACATCATGTGCGAGACCAACGACGGCTTCCGCATTGCCGAGGCCGACCTTAAATTGCGTGGTCCTGGGGACCTGGAAGGAACGCAGCAAAGCGGCATGGCCTTCGACCTGAAGATTGCCGACATCGCCCGCGACGGACAGCTCATCCAGATGGCCCGCGACGAGGCCAGCGCCATCATCGACGATGACCCCACCTGCACCTCTGAACGCTACGCCCTGCTATGGCGCAGACTCAAGGAATTGCGCAAAACCAACATCAATTGGGGCGCTATTTCGTAAGTTAACAGTTAAAAAACGGGGCGGTTTAAGTGTTAAAACACACAAATAAACCTTAAACCTTCATGACCTTCGTCTTGATTTAAAACAATTTTTGTTACCTTTGCAACGTTTTGTTCCCATAGGGACGATTATTTGTAACCGAAACAATTATTAAAGAATAATGAAAATATTAAAGACCATTGCATTCCTGGCATTAGCAACGATGAGTTCAATCCCCACTATGGGACAAGACTTATTGGCACGTCAGGCACCCATTGACCGCAAAATGAAAGCAGTGGACAGTGTAGCCCTGCAACGACTGATAGATACAGAGACATATTATGATGCCCCTTCAGCAGACCTTTATGACGACTGGGACAATATGCATGCCCACAGCCGTGTAGCTGAGATGCCGGACTCTTTCCGCATCTCCCTGCGCAATTTCTGCATGCCTACTGACAGCCGTGTGCTGACCTCAAACTTCGGTGCCCGCTGGGGACGCCAGCATAAGGGACTGGATATCAAAGTATATATCGGTGATACCATCCGCGCTGCCTTTGATGGCAAAGTGCGTGTGGTACGTTATGAAGGCCGTGGCTACGGCAAGTATGTCGTCATCCGCCACGACAACGGTCTGGAAACATATTATGCACACATGTCGAAGCAGCTGGTAGTAGAAGACCAGATAGTCCGTGCCGGCGACCCTATCGGTCTCGGTGGTAACACAGGCCGCAGCACAGGTTCGCACCTGCACTTTGAGACACGCCTGTGTGGTGTTGCTCTGAACCCTGCCTTGATGTTCGACTTCCGCAATCAAGATGTTGTCGATGACTACTACACTTTCCGCAAGTCCACCTATCAGAAGGAGTCACAAGCAGCTACCCGTCTGCGTGGTGTCAGCGGTGTGGGCTTCAGCGGCGACAACGACGAGGTGGAGTTGGCCGTGGCAGCCCCTGCAGCCAGCTATCATCAGGAGTCTCGCTTCCACAAGGTGAAGAAGGGTGAGACGCTTTACAGCATTGCCAAGCACCGCGGCACTACCGTCCAAGCCATCATGAAGCTGAACCACCTGAAGAAGAATACCAAGCTAAGGGCTGGACAGATTCTGAAGTTCAACTAATTCATATTATATCAAATTATATCAAAAAAAAGTGGAAGTTCCTAAGGGCTTCCACTTTTTTGATGTTCTTTTTCACCTCCTCTATTTCTTAATCACATAGCCATCCTTGGTTTTCTTGAAGGCATTCAGGCGGATGGTGTGATGAGAGTGGTCGAAGAATGTATTGGAATTGACATAGCGCCCGTTGATGCGCGTTTCGAAGTGCAGGTGTTCCGTCGTAGCACGACCCGTGCGGCCCGTCAGCGCAATCACCTGACCCGCCTTTACGTGGTCGCCGACCCTCACCAGATTCTTTGAGTTATGGCTATAATAGGTTTCCAATCCGTTGGCATGTTTGATGCGCACAAGGTTGCCATAACCATAATAGGTGCCAGAGAAGACCACCTCACCGTCGAAGGCAGCACAGATGTCATCATTAGGTTTCGTCTTGAGGTCAGTACCCGAATGCTGGCGACCGCCACGTCGACCATAGGCGCTGATAACCTTGGCACCCGCTAACGGATAGCACCACCACTGACCATTGTTGTCAGAAGCATTTTCAATAGACGGTTCCTTGACGACGCTGACATCCACCTTCCATGTGGCCGTTTTCTGGAACAGTACAGTCTGTGGGCGCAGCTGATGACTACGCAAACTGACGATGATGTCTGGATTGATGCGGCTACCATTAACCATCATGGCAAAAACACAGCATGTACGGCCACGACTGGTGCCAACGATGGCAATGGTCTGCCCTGCCTTGACACGCTCTCCTGACTTGACCAGATTCTCGGCATTGTTGCCATAGACCGTTTCCAGTCCGTTGTCATGACGGATGACGATAACATTGCCAAAAGGTGGATTGTTCCTCGACAGGCGCACCGTGCCGGCAAACATCGCCTTGACAGCATCGCCTTTCGTGGTTTCTATTTCCACGTTATAGTCCTTTCCCATCACAGCCTTGCCGACAGGCAAAGGAAAACAATAATCCTTTTCACTGCCAGAAGTGAAATCAATAGTGAAAGTCTCTGAATTCTCAAAGATCTGCGGATCCTCAATGCTGATTTGCTGCCGTTCTAAGGCTGAAAACTTGCTTTGCGCACAAGCCGACAGCGTCAGGGTCAACACAGTGGCAGATAGCAGATAGCGTATTTTCATTTCTCGTCCTCTTCGTATTCGAAATCCTCTAAATCATCCAGATTGTCTAAATCTTCAATATCATCTATATACTCGATATCCTCGTCTTCACCCTCAGCGGCCAATTCCTCGGCAAAGTGCGTCATATCCTTGTCACGGTGTACGAGACTATCCTCAGCGAGTACTGCAGCCAGTTTGTTGCTCTCGGCATTTAGTTCACGCCACAGTACATCCTTCAGTTCATCAAGTCCCTTGTTGGCAACAGCAGATATGAAGACACACGGCAAATCCTGAGGCAGCGTCTCACGGAGCATCTCAATGAGTTCGTCGTCCAGCAGGTCGCACTTAGTGATAGCCAGCACGCGATGCTTGTCGAGCATCTCAGGATTAAATTGTTTCAGCTCGTTGAGCAGTATTTCGTATTCGCGCTTGATGTCATCTGTGTCACCCGGTACCATGAACAGCAGCAGCGAGTTGCGCTCGATATGACGCAGGAAGCGCAGTCCCAGACCTTTTCCTTCAGCAGCACCTTCAATGATGCCGGGGATGTCGGCCATGACGAACGACTTGTTATCGCGATAGCCGACGATACCCAACGAGGGCTCCATCGTGGTAAAGGGGTAGTTGGCAATCTTCGGACGAGCGTTGGAAAGTGACGACAACAGCGTCGACTTACCCGCATTGGGGAAACCCACCAGTCCGACATCCGCCAACAGCTTCAGTTCCAGGATAATGGTCATCTCCTGCATTGGCTCTCCTGGCTGGGCATAGCGCGGTGCTTGATTGGTAGCCGAGCGGAACTGGAAGTTGCCCAATCCGCCACGTCCACCCTTCAGCAGCACAATTTCCTGACCGTCGTAAGTAATGTCGCAGACATACTTGCCCGTCTCGGCATCATAGACCACTGTTCCACAAGGCACGTCGATATACACGTCCTTGCCGTCAGTACCATGGCACTTGTCCTTACCACCATTACCGCCATGCTCGGCAAAGATATGGCGCTCATACTTCAGATGTAGCAGCGTCCAATAGTTATGATTGCCGCGCAGGATGATGCTACCGCCCTTACCGCCGTCTCCGCCATCGGGACCGCCGTTAGGGTTGTACTTCACATGGCGCAGGTGCATCGAGCCCCTGCCGCCCTTGCCGCTGCGGCACAAAATCTTAACGTAGTCTACGAAATTAGATTCCATCGATGACCTTTTGGATGTCAGCGAAGATACGCTCCAGCGTACCGAGACCATTGATGTGGTGGTGCAGACCTTCCTGCTTGTACCATTCGATGAGCGGCTGCGTCTGCGAGTGGTAAACGACGAGGCGCTTCTTGATGGTCTCCTCATTGTCGTCGGCACGCCCGCTCATCTGACCACGCTTGATGAGTCGCGTCATCAGCTCGTCCTCGGGAACATCCAGCTCAATCATAGCGGCAATCTTGTCGCCACGCTCGTCCAGCATCTTCTTCAAGGCCTCAGCCTGCGAAATGGTGCGGGGAAAACCGTCGAAGATAACGCCCTTATGCCCGCGGCCAAAGCCGTCATAGACCTTGGCCAGAATCGATACCATCAGGTCGTCGGGTATCAGGTTACCACCATCAATGTAGCTTTTAGCCGTCTTGCCCAGCTCCGTACCTTTCTTGATTTCTTCACGCAGCACATCGCCGGTCGAGATATGACCCAGACCATAGTGCTCTATCATCAAGTCGCTTTGTGTTCCCTTTCCCGAACCGGGAGCACCGAAAATAACAATATTCTTCATACGTATTCGTTTTTCTTGTTCGTCTATTTTCGCTTGTTGATCTTTATTCTTATACCACAAATCGGTCAGAAGGTCCTTCTGACCTTTCCCTGCCTCTACGTCACTCGGCAAATGGGGTAGTTTAATCTGTCTCATTCTTCCACTAATGAGTATATTTCCTTCAGTCCGCGGCCCTGTTGGTCGTAGTCCAGACCGTAGCCCACAATGAAGTCGTTAGGGATAGAGAAGGCCGCATACTTAATATCCACATGCTCTTCCAACTTTTCAGGCTTGACAAACAGCGCACAAACGTGTACCGATGCTGGATTACGCGTACTCAGCGAATCTATCATCTGGTGCATGGTACGACCGGTATCGACGATATCCTCGATGATGATGATATGGCGGCCCTGCAGACTTTCATTGATGCCCAGCACCTCCTTGACCTTGCCGGTAGAAAGGACTCCCTGATAGGAGGCCAGCTTGACAAATGAGATCTCGAACGGTATGGTCAGTTCGCGTGCCAAATCGGCAGCAAAGATAAACGCACCGTTCAGCACACCCAACAGCAATGGGCTCTTTCCTTCGAAATCCCGATTAATCTGCTCGGCCAACTCCTTAACACGCTGTTTGATTTCAGCCTCCGATATGGAGGTCTTGAACGTCTTATCCTTTATTTTTACGATTCCCATAATGTTTAAAATGCTAAATATGCCGCAAATTTACAAAATAAATAAGAATTAAGTAGTAACTATTAAGAATTATTTTGTATTTTTGCAGTCAAATGAAGATATTTACCAGTGCTCAGATACATGAGCTTGACCATTACACCATCGAGCATGAGCCTGTCTCAAGCATCGATTTGATGGAGCGCGCAGCCCAGACGCTGACGCAAGCCATCAGGGATACCTACACCCCGTCAGTACCCATTGTCGTCTTTGCCGGCCCCGGCAACAACGGTGGCGACGCACTGGCCGTGGCACGTATGCTGGCCGAAAAGGACTATACGGTCAGCGCCTACCTCTTCAACATCAGCAGAAGTTTGTCTTCCAACTGTGCCATCAACAAGAAGCGTCTGCAAAACACAAAGCGCATCCATGAGTTCGTCGAAATCATCGAGGAGTTCAACCCGCCCAGGCTGGAGCAAGGCATGGTTGTCATCGACGGGCTTTTTGGCTCAGGTCTCAACAAACCACTGGCTGGTGGTTTCGCCTCGCTGGTCAAGTATATCAATGCCTCTCCCGCAGAAGTCGTCAGCATCGACGTCCCTTCAGGCCTGATGACTGAGGACAACACCTACAACGTCCGCGCCAACATCATCCGAGCCACCCATACACTGACACTCCAGCAGCCCAAGCTGGCATTCCTCTTTCCGGAGTTCCAGTCCGTCATCGGTCAGCTCCGCGTGCTCGACATCCGACTGAGTCAGGAGGGCATCCAAAAGATAGATACGCTGCATTCCATCGTCGAAGAGAACGACATCCGCTCACGCATGCTCAGTCGCAGCGCCTTCGCCCATAAAGGACAGATGGGTAATGCCCTGCTCATTGCCGGCAGCTACTGCATGGCAGGGGCCGCCGTTTTGGCTGCCCGCGCTTGTCTGCGCTCCGGTGCCGGCAAGGTGACAGTCAACTCTCCCAAACGCAACATTCCCATCATCCAGACTTCCGTTCCCGAGGCCATTATCCAAAACGGTACCGAGGAGACTTTCTTCGCCGAAGCTGTCGACACCGAGGACTACGACGCCCTGGGTGTCGGTCCCGGCATGGGACAAAGTGAGCAGACGGCGATAGCTCTCATTACCCAGTTGCGTCGCACACAATGTCCTATCGTGGTCGATGCCGACGCACTGAACATGCTGGCCAACCACCGCTCCTGGCAACAGCAGTTGCCAAAAGGTATCATCCTCACCCCCCACCCCAAGGAACTCGATCGGCTGGAAGGCCATTCTGCCGACAGCTACGAACGGCTGACCAAAGCCCGCAATCTGGCACAGCGCCTGCAGGGCTACGTCATCCTGAAAGGCCACTATACCGCTATCTGCATGCCTGACGGACGTGTATCATTCAACTCCACGGGTAATGCAGGAATGGCAACGGCTGGCAGCGGTGACGTGCTGACAGGTATCCTCACCGGTCTGCTGGCACGCGGTTACAAACCACAGGATGCCTGCATCGTCGGCGTCTACCTGCACGGACTGGCCGGCGACATGGCTGCCCAAGACTTAGGAGAAGAGAGCCTTGTGGCCAGCGACATCATCAGTTACCTCCCACACGCCTTCAAACGACTCAAAGAAGGATAAAAAACTAACCGGGTAAACAAAAATAGAAAAGTATGAGAACAATAGCAACAGACAAGACTGAGGATAGGGTAAAGGCTTTAATCCACTTTATAATCTTTTTACCTTTTTACCTTTTTACCTTTATACCTTTATCAGCGTCTGCCCAACCGGAGATTTCCGTCCTACAGCCAGGACAGCCCGTCGACGGCACCGTCTATTTCCTGCCGAAGACTACCGTACAACTCCATCTGCTCATTGAGAAGACGACCTATAAGCCGGGCGAGTTTGCCCGCTATGCCGAGCGTTACCTGCGCCTGTCTGATGTCGCGCAAGAAGAGCAGGTCAGCCACAGCATCGTGCGCTTCGATGTCTCGACCATTGGCGTCCGTGACACGTCAAAGTGCTATCTGGTACGACTGAAAGGCAAGGGAAAGACCACGGAAATCAATCTCAGTGACGACGGTATCCTGCAAGCCATCAACGACGCCCCCATCAAACTGAAGCCGCATGCGACCTTCTATCCTGCCCGCAAACAGAAGACTGCCAATCCCATGCGACTGCTCAGCCGCGAGGCCCTGCAGGCTGGTAGTACAGCTAAAATGGCCGAACTAACCGCCCAACAGATACAAGAACTCAAGGAACAGCGTCAGTTGCTGGTCACCGGCGAGGCTGACGAGATGCCGCAGGACGAAAGCCAACTGCGACTGATGATTAGCGAAATCGATGCCCAATGTGATGCCCTGACATCGCTTTTCACCGGTACCATCTCCCGCGACACCACTGAACAGATGCTCACGTTGTGCCCGGATCAGGAAATAGCGCACGACGTCATCTTCCGCCTCTCCCGCCGTCTGGGTCTGGTCGATGCCGATGACTTGTCGGGTGTTCCCTTCTACGTAACGCTGAAGAAACTCAACGATGCAGAAGGCATCCTCGGCCCCGATAATAAAAAACATGAGGGATTCTACGTCAACGTCCCCACGCTGGCACGCATGACCATCGAACAGGACGACCAACAGTTGGCCGCCTTCGACATTCCCTTCGCTCAGTTCGGATTCGTGGAACTGCGCGACGGCGGACTCTTCAAGCAGAACGACACTCACCTGCAGCTACATCCGGCCACTGGCGCCGTCGTCAAGATGACGACAATTCCCGAACAGTAGCATTTCACCGTAGGGACACAGCGTGCTGTGTTCAGACAGAGATTCCAAACGTCTCTTTCAGCACTTGCTCGACCACCTGGGGGAAGTGCTGCATCTCCAGTTGGTGTTCCTTTTCGGCAATGTCGTCGACGCTGTCATCGGGCAACAACGCTGTACGGAACTGTGCGATGATTTCTCCCGAGTCACAGACGGGTGTGACATAATGGACGGTCATACCCGTTTCGGTTTCTCCGGCAGCCTTCACCGCCTCATGGACGTGGTGCCCCCACATGCCCTTGCCACCGAACTTGGGCAACAGGGCGGGATGAATATTGATGATGCGACGGGGATAGGCATCAATCAGGAAGTCGGGAACCAATGGCAAAAAGCCTGCCAGCACGATGAAGTCGATATGGTGCTCTTGCAACAGCGGCATCATAAAACTGGCATCGTTCAGCTGTGCCTTCGGAGCTACGGCAGTCTCAACGCCAAGGTTCTGGGCGCGCACCAGGGCGTATGCGTCAGCCTTGTTGCTGACCACCAGAGCACAGCACACGCTGTTGCTATCGGCAAAATAGCGTATCAGGTTCTCACAGTTCGTGCCGCTTCCCGACACAAAGATGGCAATGCGTGCCACACTTTGACCTTTAGGTCGAAGAATGTTAATCATATATCGTTCAATAAAATTTCTACTAATCTTGGTACGGCATAGCGGTCGATGTCGGCCTCATCTACCCAGAAGTACCCCTCTGGGAGCGCGGGTTTCTCGTTGGTTTCCCACAACCAGAAGTCAGCATACAGCACACGGTGCGTCAGGACATGCTTTACGTTTCTTTTTAGAGGCAAGAGGTGAGAGGTAAGAGGCAAGAGAATACCTGCAGCCCTCAACATTTCTCTTACATCTCTCATCTCACCTCTTACCTCTATTAGCAAGGGCTCATACAGTCCTTGCCAAATGTCACCAGCTGGCCGGCGGCGGATTGCCGTCTGACCGTTATACCTTATATATATATAAGTAAGGTGGCGCTCCTGGACCTTCAAAGTCTTCAGTTTCACGGGCAACTCCGCGATGCGCCCCTCGCGCAGGGCGACACACGACTCTACCAGCGGACAGTCACCGCATCGGGGCGACGTCGGGGTACACTGTACTGCGCCAAAGTCCATCAAAGCCTGGTTATAGTCTGCTGAGGACGAAGGGTCTTTGGTGGAGGGAGATGTGTCTTGGGGTAATAGGCTCTGTGCCAAGGCGGCAAACGTCTTCTTGCCCTCGGTGCTATTGATGGGCGTGTCGATGCCAAAGTGTCTGCTGAGCACGCGGTAGACATTACCGTCGACGACGGCGGCAGGCAGTCCAAAAGCAAAACTGCCAATGGCGGCAGCGGTGTACTCACCGACACCCTTCAATGCCTTGATGCCCTCTAGCGTGTTAGGGAATCCCCCCTGCGCTACCACCTGTTTGGCGGCGGCATGCAGGTTGCGCGCCCTGCTGTAGTAGCCCAGTCCCTGCCACTCGCGCAGCACCTCGTCCTCCGAGGCTGCCGCCAGTGCCTTCACCGTCGGCCAGCGCCTCATGAAACGTTCCCAGTAGGGACGTCCCTGCTCGATGCGCGTCTGCTGGAGGATGATTTCCGACAGCCAGATGGCATACGGATCCTGTGTCTCACGCCAAGGCAGTTCACGACCGTTCTCGCGGAACCATTGCAGCAGGATAATGGGGAAATCGCTCACTGTTCTATTACTTTTTGGTTGCAAAAGTACAAAAAAACTATGAACTATAAACTATGATTATGATTTATTTGGCTTTTCTCTCGTTTATTCGTAACTTTGCAACGTCATAACATCGAATTATTATTCATTTCATCAAAAAACATTGTATATGAAAAAGCTTTTAGTATCATTGGTAGTAGCCCTAATGGCTGTACCTACTTTCGCCCAGTTCTCCAGTGGCGGTTTCGACCTGAGCAAGGAAAACCTGTATTACGGTGTGCGCTTCGGTGGTACCAGTGCCTCCCTCAGCGGTGACATCTCCATGGGTGCCAAGATTGGCATGACCCTCGCCGGCATCATCGGCCTGCACCTCTCTCAGTCTACGCCGGTATTCCTCGAGTCGGGTCTCTACTACACCCAGCGCGGTGCCAAGGAAGGCGATGTGGAAATCACGCACAACAACCTTGAGATTCCCATCGTGGTCAAGTACGGCATCCAGGTTTCCGACAATGTAGCCATCCTGCCCTTCATCGGTCCTTACTTTGCCTACGCTGTCGGCTCCGACTACAAGTACAAGGGTAAGGGTGTGGATCCAGACGAGTTCCGCCCGAACCGCAACAACATGGGCTTCAAGCTGGGCTGCGGTGCTGAGTACAACAAGCTCTACCTGGAACTGGGCTATCAGTTTGGCGTCACCAACTTCATTGACGACGACAACCTCACCGGCCACAACAACGCCCTGTTCCTGAACTTCGGCGTCAACTTCTAAACGCTCAGACACCAATTCTGTCTTAGCACAACGGATTTCTTTGACCAAAAGGTACAAAGAAATCCTTTTTTTATTGTGT
>CACXAG010000077.1 GCA_902765585.1 uncultured Prevotellaceae bacterium | reverse complement strand
GGCAAGAACCTCCAAGGCAGCCTTCAGCTGTGCCTTTTCCTGGACATCCAACACCGACGCCATGCGTCCGAGCATCTGTAGAATCTGTTGTTCGGACATGGCATCTCCACTCTGGCGACTGGCTTCAGCCAAAAGCCGAGTCAGACGTTGTTTCAACGTCATACCTGTATCTGTGTTCATCACTAATAAACGTTTATCGCCTGCAAAAGTACGAATAAGTGAGCGAAAAACTAAATTTATTTGAGTTTTTCTGAACGGGAGTACTTTCTTGCGAAGCAAAAAGGTAGTGCAAACCGAGCGAAATACAAAATTAATTAGCATTTATTTTTATTTCCGAGGTGCTGCCTACCTTCTCGACTTGTCGAAAAGGTACGAATAAACCAAATAAATTTGATTTTTTTCGTTCACTTATTTATACTTTCGTACTTTTGAAAATGAATACTAACACGGATATAACGGATATGGAGAGCCGGGGATGCGGGTGTGCATTCCCGGCTCTCCGTATGTATGGGATGAGGGTGGAAGATGGCTGAAATCGCAGAATAATAGCTAAATTTTTGCATTTATCAAGAATTCTTCCTACCTTTGCACACGAAACAAAACCAAAATCGATTATGTGCACACTAAGTGTTAGGATGGATGATAAGGTGATAGACCGGGTAAAACCGCTGTTTGGTGGTGATAAGGCCATGAACAAGTGGATAGAAACCGTGTTGCATAAAGCCATGGAGGAGTATGCTGAGCAGTACGAACAGATGGCTGGAAAAAATGCTTTGGCTAAAGCTCTGACGAAGAGGTTGAAAGAGCTAGAGGGTGATCCTGAGGCTCTTTTCAAAATGAGTGGCATACTTGGCAAGCCTCAGGCTGGTTTCTCGTGGGAAGAACTGCGTGAAGAGGCTATTTATGATAAATGACGAGGTAATAGCTATGGGGATGAAGAATCTATTGACAAGGCGAACTATCCGCCAATACAGTGACCAACCGGTCAGCGAAGAACTCATGAACCGCCTGCTCAGCGAGGCTAGTCGTACACAAACCATGGGCAACCTGCAGCTCTATAGCGTCGTCGTCACGCGCTCCGACGAAATCAAGCAGCAGCTGGCTCCTGCCCACTTCAACCAGCCGATGGTGACAGCGGCACCCGTGGTGCTGACCATCTGCGCTGACTTCAACCGCACCAGCACATGGGCACGGTGCCGTAAGGCCGAGCCGGGCTACGACAACTTTCTGTCGTTCATCAATGCCGCCACCGACGCCCTACTCTACACGCAGACACTGTGCAACCTGATGGACGAAGAAGGATTGGGATACTGCTACTTAGGCACCACCGTCTACATGCCGCAGCAGATTATCGACGTGCTGCAACTGCCCCGTCTCGTCATGCCCGTAGCCACGCTGACCGTGGGCTGGCCTGCCGAGGAACCTGCCCTCAGCGACCGTCTGCCATTGGAGAGTTTTGTGCATCAGGACACCTATACGGACTATCTGGCCTGCGACATTGATGCCTATTACCAGGCCAAGGAGCAACTGCCCGAGAACCTGGACTTCGTGCGCATCAACAAAAAGGAGACGTTGGCACAGATATTCACCGACATCCGCTATACACGCAAAGACAACGAGGCGATGTCGGAAGGTCTGATCAGAACACTACGACGCCAGGGGTTCCTGCCTCCCGTCGGACACGTGCTCTAAACAAAAAAAGCTATTTCTTTGCGGATGTTTCGCGGATGACCAACTGCTGCGGAACGATTTCCTTGTAGACCTTGGTATCGCCATTGATGCCTTTGAGCAACAGCTGACAGGCGGTGACACCCATCAGGTGGGACTGGTCCTCGATGGCTGACATGCGCGGGGTGACGTAGGCGGCATGGACATCGTCGGTAAAACCTATCAGTGCCACGTCCTCGGGAATGCGCAGTCCGCAATTCTTGATAGCGGTAAAGGCAGCAAAGGTGATGATATCGTTGAAGGCCAGGATGGCATCGGGACGGTTTTCACGCCTCAACAGTTCCTCGGTAGCCTCCAGGGCATACTGGTAGTCTATCTTTCCACAAAGCACCAAGTCACGGTCTATGGGCAGGCGCTTTTCACGCAGGGCCTCCAGATAGCCATGCTTGCGACGACGCACCATATCCAGGTGGTTGGGACCACCGATGAAGGCGATGCGACGGCTGCCCGTTTCTATCAGGTGATTGGTGGCCTGTTGGGCTGCCTCATCACCATTGGCTGTCACACTGGAGAAACGGTCGGTAAGACAGGTGCGACCGAAGAACACCAAAGGAATACCCATATCGGCTATCTCCTCAAAATGCCGATAGTCGGTGGTATTCTGCGAGAGACAGGCGATGATACCCTCCACATGGAGATTGATGAAGTTGTCCACGGCATGGGCTTCGTCCTCAAAGCTTTCATGGCTGTTGGCACTTAATACGCTGTAGCCCGCACGACGGGCTTCATCCTCGATACCGTCGAGCACGGCAGCATAATAGTGGGTTACCAGATTGGGCACGACGACTCCGATGACCTTGGGTGACTCCTTACGCAGGCTCTGGGCAAAGGGATTCGGGCGGTAATTCAGTTTCTTGGCCAGGTCCTTGACGCGCTGCTGCATGTCCCTGCCAATCTCAGGTGAGCTGCGCAAGGCGCGGCTAACGGTGGCAATGCTGACACCCAGTTCTTTGGCCAGGTCCTTCAGTGAGGTTCTGTGCGGTCGTTTAGTCATGATGATTTCTAATAAGTCAGTTAGTGCATGCAAAGGTACACATTATTGTGCAATATCGCAAACGTTTACGTGAGTTTTTTATGTTTTTTGTTCCAAGTATGAAAAATAGTCCGTACCTTTGCACCAGAAAAGAATGAGTAATGAATAGTTGATAATAAGTTAGTTAGAAGGGATTGGGAGTGTCGTGAGATACTCCTAATTTTTTTGTCCCCTTTAGAACATCATGGTGAAGCCCAAGCGGATGCTGTTTTTACTGCCGTGCGTAGGCGGGTTGTAGTTCATGCGACGCACATACTCTATCTGGAAGAAGCGGAGGATGCCACGGACGCCAGCGGATATTTCCCAGTAGGGTTTGCGGGGATTCATGACATACGACTCGTCGGGGAACAGCATGAGGACATTGCTGCCGGCATTCTCAGGCAGGAAGGGATTATTCTTGTCGGACAGACCTCCCCACAGCATTTTGACACCGAAATACTCACGCAGGCGGGCTTTCTTCACCAGCGGGATGCGGTTCAGGATCTTGCCCTGCATGTCCCAGTTGAGGTCGACACTCCAGAAGCGGTCGTTCAGGAACTCCATGTTGGTAATCATGTTGAACATCTGCTTGCGACTGAAGATGGAGAGGTTGGCGACAGGCATGCACAATAGGGGGAAGGGTACCTGGTTCCACTGAATGCCAGCACGGGTGTAGAGGTCGATGCGACCCCAGCTGGAGAGCCATAGCCGTTTAAAGATGCTGGCCTCGGTGTAGTTGTAGTGGTAGTCGCCACCCATCAGGCCCTTGACGCCAAGGCTATGGCTGAGGGTGAAGATAGGCGCCTCGCGGTTCACCTTGATACGCTTGATTTTCGTATTGCTGTAGAGGGCGTTGGGACTGTATTCAAGTTCCAGCCTCAGTTCCGTGGTACGGATGGGAACGGAAGGCAGCGCGTCGAGGGCGGACGTAGAAGAGTTGAGGGTGGAGAGCGGGGTAAAGGTCATGTTACCCGCAGCTTCGTTCTTCTCAGCCTTGATACTAAGAAGGGTACGCAAACCGTACATCTGCTCATATTCGAAGGTCAGCTGCTGACGGTTGTAGAACATCATCTTGTCGGCCTTCGTCCAGCGGAAGGCATTAAACAGGTTATCCTTGTCACCCGTCATGAACTTGTCGGAGGGCGCCATCACGTCGTAGGTAGAGAGGAACGACAGGTTGCGCTTGGGAAACTCCTCCGGCTGGTATTTCTTCTTGTTGAGTGCCCAGGTCAGCGTGCTGCTGTAATAGGTCTCGTGGCTCTTCCATCCCCGCGCGATATAGCCTTTCCAGAAGACGCGTGGAATGAGGTTGGCGGTGGTCTGGATGCCAAAGCGGGTGCGCAGGCCATCGATGAAGTTGGTGCTAATCATGGAGGTGACAGGACCTATGTCCACCTTGCTATCCTTGCTGGTTTCTATGAAGTTCTCCGTCAGCAGTTTCAATCCTAACAGGATATACTTGAAGCCGCCCATGCCCTGGATGCCATTCAGGAAGTCCCCCATCTTGGCCTCGCTGGCCGTCAGCTCGGTCTTACGCTCTTGTTGCCAGAAATGGTCGTCCACCAGTTCAGCATCGGGATTGATGACCGTCTTGGCGCGTCCCTTGAAGAGTTTCTTCGGTATCTCGTCGAACGAATAGTCCGACAGGCGTGTCTTACGGATGGCGACGCCCTTCTGCAGGAAGTCGAACAATACGAGTTCCACCACCATGTCGTCGACAGACAGCACCCACTCGCCCGTGGGCAGCTGCTGGAACTCCTGCAGGATGCGCAGGTCCTCGACGAAGTTGACGTCGGTCTGGTTGGGCAGTATCAGTTCGCAGCGCTTGACCTGATGCGTGGAGTCTGCCAGCACATAGAGGTCGCCACGGAAGCCGAAGTCCTGCTGGTTGTTGGGCAGGAAATGCAGGTGGATGCAGGGATATCCGCCTACTGCTAACGTATCCTCTATATAGTAGCGGTAGAAGGAGATGGCACCGTCGGCAATGGGCGACGTGAACGGATGCTGCAGGATGCGCACCTGTTCGTCGTAGATGTTGACATCGGTAAAGACGTCCTTCGACACGGTAGTCACAATCTCACCAGTCTCGAAGAAGTCGGTAATACCCACGGAGCGCTTACCGATAATGATGTCTTTCTCGTCTTTCGGACTGCGTCGGTAGACATGCTGCGTCACCGTCTCGTCGACGCTGGCCGGAAGAATCAGCTTACCCGTCATCTGGCATTTCTCCACCTGGTCGGTCAGCCAGGAGTATTTGCTGAGCTTGGGATTGGTCAGCATGTCGGGTTTCATGTCGTTGAGCGCCAGCGTCAGCTTCTGGTATTTCTTGTACTGGTAGTAGTCACGCAACGAGAGGTCGGTCTTCTTCTTGTTGGCGATGACCTTCTTCATCAGTTCGACAGCAGGATTGTTCTTACGGCTGTAACGGCCACGCTTCGCCTTGACCGTCACCTCGCCCAGCATCCTGTTGTCTGGCTTGAGCGACACCAACAGGCGGTGGCTGTTTTCACTGATACTCACCGTGCGCGTCTTGTAGCCCACAGCGCTGAACGTCAGTTTCTTACCGATATGCTTGGGAATGGAGAAATAGCCTCTGTGGTCGCACATGGTGGTAATCTGCTGTCCCTTGTATTGGACAGTGACAAAACCGAGGCTGTCGCCCGTCTGGTCGTCAATGGCATAACCAGTCAGTCTTTCCTGAGCCTGAGTTGGAAGGCACAGGACCATCAACAGCAATAATAGGATATATTGAATTTTCTTTTTCACTTTTTCGCGCACGTACATTATTATATTATTTTTGTAACTCTACCCAGAAGACAGAACCCTTGCCCAACGTCGACTCCACTCCGACGTCGCCATCCAGCGACATCGCCAGCGTATGGCAGATGCTCAGGCCAAGGCCCACACCGGGTGTAAACTCATCGACCTTGACAAAACGCTCGAACAGGCGTTCGTTACATTTGTCTTCGGGGATTCCCTTACCGGTATCCTTCACCCAGATACGCCACTTCCCGTCATGTTCGGTGCATCCCATCGTTACCTGTCCCTCTTTGGTGAACTTCATGGCATTGTTCAGGTATTGGTTCAGGATTTCGCGCAAGCGGTCGCGGTCTGTCGTCAAGACGGGCAGACTGTCGACACCCTCAATCTCGATGGACAGTCCCATATCAATAGCCCTTGGCTTGTATTTCGCTAACAGCGCCTGTAGCACCTCCTTCAGTTCGAAGGTCGACATCTCCAGTACGCCACCACCACGAGCCTCCAGTTTCGACATGCTGACAATATCGTCGAAGAGGCGTAAAAGATGGGTATTATTCTGTTTAATCAGTTTGATGAGGTTCGTCCGTTCCTCCTGTTCCTCCACCATGGTCAGCACTTCGCTGAAACCGACAATGGCATTCAGCGGTGTACGGATTTCGTGACTGATATTCTGCAGGAAGGCAGTCTTCAGACGGTCGCTCTCCTCGGCATGATAGACAGCATCCATGAGGGCTTGCTCAATGCCTTTCTGCTGGTCGATACGCATCAGCGTTCCCACGACACTCAACGGTGTACCCTGTAAGTCACGCTTGTCGACGGTGGCATAGCCCTCCGTCCAGTAGGTATCCTCACTATGGGGCACCCGCACCTGGCACTGGAGATGAAAGACCTCCACACGTCCTGTCAGCAGGTCCTCCAAGCCCTTCTTCACCGTCTCCTGGTATTCTGGCAGTATCTGCGCTACCACATCCGTCGTTTTCGTTCCCGGTGGAATACTAATGGAATTGCTATGGTCACGATAGTCAATCTCTATCTCCATGGTGCGTGACGGAACATCCATACGCCAGACAGCCAGACGCATTGCTTGCATCACCAGGTCATACTCCACGGAATGTGACCTTAGTTTGGACAGCTGTTCCAAGTCTGACGCCAACTGACGGTGCTGCCGATGCTGTATCCACAGCATGACAACGGCCAAGACAATCAGTGGCAAGCATATCATCCATGCCAGAATGTCCAGTCGCATCAGCGAGTGAAGAGAGAACAATAACATGCAATTGGTTACGGTCATAAGGCCATATCTATCAAATCGGGCGCAAAATTACGAAATAATTATGAATTATGTACGATATATTAAGAATTATTTGTAACTTTGCCGCACATTTACATATTGACACATCATGACACAGAAATTTGAACTCATCGCCAAGACCTTTATGGGACTTGAGCCTGTCTTGGCGAAAGAACTGGCGCAGTTGGGCGCAGAAGACGTTGTAGAAGGTCGTCGAATGGTTTCTTTTACTGGCGACAAGGAGATGATGTATCGTGCCAATTTCCAACTGCATACCGCTATCCGCATTCTGAAACCCATCAAGCATTTCAAGGCATTGTCTGCCGATGATGTCTATGAAGGCGTCAAGGACGTTGACTGGACTGAATATCTGGACAACGACAAGACCTTTGCCGTAGATTCGGTGGTTTTCTCCGAGGAGTTCCGGCATTCGAAATTCGTGGCCTACAAGGTGAAAGATGCCATTGTAGACCAGTTCCGTGAAAAGACGGGTACGCGTCCGAACATCAGCGTCACCAACCCTGACATACGCCTACACATCCATATTGCCGACGTGGCACCGGGGAAGAGCGAGTGTACGCTCTGCCTCGACTCCAGCGGTGAGTCGTTGCATCGTCGCGGCTACCGTCAGGAGTCGGTAGAGGCTCCGCTGAACGAGGTGCTGGCTGCCGGCATGATTCTGATGACGGGGTGGCAAGGCGAATGTGACTTCATTGATCCGATGTGTGGTTCCGGCACGCTGGCCATTGAGGCCGCACTGATTGCCCGCAACATGGCACCGGGGCTGTTCCGCAAGGAGTTTGCCTTCGAGAAATGGCCTGACTTTGATGCCGACCTCTTTGACGAGATTTACAACGATGACTCCAAGGAGCGTGAGTTCCATCACCATATTTACGGCTACGACGTAGATATCAAGGCTGTCAATACTGCCCGCATGAACGTGAAAGCCGCTGGTCTGACCAGCGACATCACCATTGCCGAGCAGGACTTCAAGGACTTCACGCAGCCCAAGGAGAAGAGCATCATGGTCACCAACCCACCCTACGGTGAGCGCATCTCTACGCCCAACCTCCTGGGTACATACAAGATGATTGGCGAACGGCTGAAGCACCAGTTTACGGGCAACGACGCCTGGATACTCTCCTATCGTGAGGAGTGTTTCGAACAGATTGGTCTGAAGCCCAGCATCAAGATACCCTTGTATAATGGTTCGCTGGAATGTGAGTTCCGCAAGTATCAGATGTTCGACGGCAAGATGAAGGAGTTCCGTTCTGAGGGTGGCATCGTCAAGACCGAGGAAGAGAAGCGCCAGATGGCCGAAAAGCACCGTTTCAAGAAGGAGCGCGAATTCAAGAAGCGCCTTGACGAGCAGGAAGAGAACGAAGAGGGCGACATCCGATCGTTCAAGTTCCACTCCCTGGAGCGCAAAGCCTCCAAGCCCAAAGAAGCCAGGGAACCTAGAAACTCTAGAGAGTCTAGAGAATCTAGAGGGTCTAGAAATTCTAGAGAGTCTAGAGATTCTAGAGGCTCTAGGGATTTCAAAAAGCCTTTTAAGAAGAACTTTCGACGATTCGACGATGATGAAGATTAAGCACATATTCGCCATAGCTACTCTCATACCTCTCACCTCTTTCCTCTTACCACAGAAGACGATGGCGCAGGAGAAACTCTTTACCCTGGAAGAGCTGAACTTCGGAGGCAACAAGTACCGCACCCTGTTGCCCGAGAACAAATGGTATGCCTGGTGGGGTGACGAACTGGTACGCATCGACAATGAGCAGTGCTTCCTTGTTGACAAGCTGACCGGCAAGGACATCCGTGCCCTTACCGATGACGAGAACAACGAGCGGAAGGGCGGTGCGAAAGCCTCAACCATCATCAAAGACCATCAGTTATACGTCGTTGACGCCCAAGGCAAGGAACACCAGTTGACGACTGACGGTAGTCGCGAGATTGTTTATGGCCAAAGCGTCCACCGTAATGAGTTTGGCATTGACAAGGGCACCTTCTGGAGTCCCGACGGTCAGCGCCTGGCTTTCTATCGCATGGACCAGAGCATGGTTACCGACTACCCGCAGGTGGACATCTTCCCGCGCGAAGCCACCTACGAGCCAGACAAATATCCCATGGCTGGAATGAACGCTCATGTGGTGACGGTGGGTGTTTATGACATTAACACAAACAAAACCGTCTATCTCAAGACGCCACAAGCTTCCGTATGTGGCGATTCTGTTGCCACCTCCGCTCCCATCTACTTCACCAACATCGCCTGGAGCCCAGACGCTAAGACGATTTACATGTTCGAGCTGAACCGCGACCAGAACGACTGCCGCCTGGTCAGCTACGACGCTGCTACGGGCAATCGCATGGGCGAACTCTACCACGAGACCAGCGAGAAATATGTGGAGCCGCTGCACCCCATCCAGTTTCTGCCTTGGGACAGCAGCAAGTTCATCATGCAGAGTCAGCGCGATGGCTACAACCACCTGTACCTCTATAGCAAGGAGGGTAAACTGCTGCGCCAGTTGACCAGTGGACCTTGGGTAGTACAGGAAGTGCTGGGCTTCAATGCCAAGCAGAAGAGCGTTCTCATCGCTGCCAACAAATACCATCCCCTGCACCGCCAGATCTATAGCGTTCGTATCAGCAACTGCAAGATGACGCAGTTGACTACCGACGATGGCGTGCATCGGGGAGAACTGTCTGCATCGGGGACTTTCGTGCTCGACCGCCACTCCTCCCCCACTCAACCTCGCAACATCAGCCTCATTGATATCTCTAGCGGCAAAACCGTTAAGATAACTCACCTTTTACAAGCTACAGACCCTTGGAAAGACTACGCGCAACCCATCTTCGAATGTGGAAGCATCAAGGCTGCCGATGGCGTGACCGACTTGTACTACCGCATGGTGAAGCCCTACAACTTCAATCCCGAGAAGAAATATCCCACCGTGGTCTATGTCTATGGCGGACCGCATGCCCATAATGTGGAAGCCTCATGGCACTGGCAGAGCCGGTCGTGGGAGACCTACATGGCGCAGAAGGGCTATATCGTCTTCATCCTCGACAACCGCGGCAGCGAAAACCGTGGGCGCGACTTCGAACAGGCCACCTTCCGCCAGTTGGGTCAGATAGAGATGCAGGACCAGATGAAGGGTGTAGACTACCTGCGCACCCTGCCCTACGTCGACATGAACCGCTTAGGTGTCCACGGCTGGTCGTTTGGCGGTTTCATGACCATCTCGCTCATGCTCAACTACCCCGACGTCTTCAAGGTAGGCGTTGCCGGAGGTCCCGTCATCGACTGGAAATGGTACGAGGTGATGTATGGCGAACGCTATATGGATACCCCGCAGCAGAACCCCGAGGGCTACGAGAAGGCCAGCCTCATCAACAAGGCCGGCAACCTAAAGGGTAAGTTACAGATTATCACGGGCTACAACGACAATACCGTCGTACCGCAGCACTGTCTGTCGTTCCTCGATGCCTGTATCAAGGCTGGCACGCAGCCCGACTTCTTTGCCTATCCGGGCGAGGAGCACAACATGCGCGGTCATGCCAGCGTCCACCTCCACGAGCGCATCACCCAATATTTCGAAGACTACTTAAAATAGTTCATAGTTCAAAGTTCATAGTTTATAGTTATGAAAGAGGAGCAGATTTTAATACGCATTACGGGGCAAGACCGGCCGGGACTGACAGCCTCTGTCATGGCCATCCTTGCACACTACGACGCCCAGATTCTGGACATTGGCCAGGCTGACATTCATAGCACCCTGTCGCTGGGTATCCTTATCCGCATTGATGACACGAAGTCGGGGTTTGCCATGAAGGAACTGCTCTTCAAGGCCACCGAACTGGGGGTGAATATCGGTTTCTCTCCCGTTACCGACGACGAATACGAAGACTGGGTAGGCCATCAGGGCAAGAACCGCTATATCCTCATGGTGTTAGGTCGCCAGTTGGAGGCACGCCAGATAGAGGGTGCCACACGCATCCTTGCCGACCAGGGGCTGAACATCGACTCCATTGTCCGTCTGACTGGTCGCAAGAGCATCAAGCAACTCGATAAGCACACCCGTGCCTGCATCCAGTTCTCGCTGCGTGGAGAGCCCATCGACCGTCAGGAGATGCAGTCGAAGCTGATGCGCCTGTCGCAGGAGATGGAGATAGACTTCTCGTTCCAGCGCGACGATATGTTCCGTCGCATGCGTCGCCTCATCTGCTTTGATATGGACTCGACGCTCATCCAGACCGAGTGTATCGACGAGTTGGCTGAGCGCAATGGTGTGGGTGCCGAGGTGCGGGCTATCACCGAGAGCGCCATGCGTGGTGAGATAGACTTCAAAGAAAGTTTTACACGGAGGGTCTCGCTGTTGAAAGGGCTCGACGTCAGCGTCATGCAGGATATTGCCGAGCACCTGCCCATCACTGAGGGCGTAGACCGTCTGATGAACGTCCTCAAGACTTGCGGCTACAAGATTGCCATCCTCTCCGGCGGATTCACCTATTTTGGCGAATACCTGCAGCGACGCTATGGCATCGACTATGTGTATGCCAACGAGTTGGAGATAGGTGACGACGGCAAGCTGACAGGGCACTATGTCGGTGAGATTGTCGACGGTCACCGCAAAGCCGAACTGCTGAAGCTCATCGCACAGGTGGAGAAGGTCAACCTCGCACAGACCATTGCCGTTGGTGACGGTGCCAACGACCTGCCGATGATCAGCCAGGCAGGTCTGGGTATCGCCTTCCACGCCAAGCCTCGCGTCGTAGCCAACGCCAAGCAGAGCATCAACACCATCGGACTGGACGGTGTGCTCTACTTCCTCGGCTTCAAGGACTCCTATCTGGGCGAGCAAGGCAAGATGTAAA
>CACXAG010000076.1 GCA_902765585.1 uncultured Prevotellaceae bacterium | reverse complement strand
AACCGCAGACAGGGCTGACCTCGTGATATGGCAGAACGTAGGGAACTACTTGCTGAACCATACGCTGTTTGGCACAAGGCGTATCTTCCATATTAACCCAAATGGAGAACAGGACTGTTTCTTTGCTACGCCTTTGATTACAGATGATACGGAGGTGAAACGCCTGTTTAACCGTGTGGTGTGGGACCATCCGAAGCACTTCTATACGGCTTATGGCCGGAAGTGGGTGATGGAATATGGACGAATGCCATTTCCGCATATCATGGCTCCCTCGATGGAACGGCTTTATGACCTAATGGTGAACAAAGCGGAGAAGTCGCTCACGGAACAGGAAGCTAACCAGATACTGACGAAGCTCTGGCTGGCACATGAAATGAATCTGCATACAGAATGGATATCGCTGATGACGGACATCATGCTGCGGATAGATGTGAAGGATGCTGAGACGGATGACCGTCAGGTGTCAGATGCATTGGCACAGACATTCCGCGACTTGCCGGAATGGCATCTGGATGGCAAGACGACGGAGGACTTGCTGAAGCCAAGACCTGAACCTTCAGCCCCCAAACAGATTCCATTATATCCTTCTCCGACTCATAAACTCGGACGAAATGATCCTTGTTGGTGCGGTAGCGGAAAGAAATACAAACATTGTCATGGGAAAAACCAATAGGATTGGGATGAACTATCATTCTGACATTTAGAAGAGGGCTTAGATGTCATGTCGAAGCCCTTTTCTCGTTAAAAATACGTAATTGTAAAATGGACAAAAATGAACTGAAGGAGATACGTAGACAGAAGTTCGCTCAAATGGAGCAACAGTTAAAGGAGATGCATCCAAAGGAGGAGGATAGTCTATTTTACTATCATTCTTCTGAGGAACGTATAGTACTGTCACATGCCTTGTTTTGGACAATGACGCTGCCTCAGTTCTTTAAGAGCAGGCTAAGAAAGGAGAAGTTCTTCCTCCTGCTACGACAGTACGAAGAGGAAATAATGGCAGAGGGACAGGTCCGTGGCATGAGAATTCTTCACTCACATTTTTTTAATTAATTGCATTGATATTATAAAATAGATATATGCCACGTAAGGCAAGGGTAAAGTCAGGAACAGGGATATTTCATGTGATGATGCGAGGCATTAATCATCAAAACATCTTTGAGGCTCCTGAAGACTATTATCAATTCATTGCGACTCTCGATAGGATGCGTTTCCGTTATGATGATGATGGTACTCCGTCAGGACGTAACTGCACTTATTACGCATACTGCTTAATGTCTAACCACTTTCATTTGCTGATTCATGAACGTGAAGAAGGCGTAGGTGAAACGATTAAACGCATTGCAGGCTCTTACGTGTACTATTATAATAGGAAGTACGGTCGCGATGGTCATCTGTTTAGAGAGCGCTTTAAGTCTGAGCCTGTAAATGACATGGCTTATTTTACCACTTTGCTGCGTTACATTCATCAAAACCCTGTGAAGGCAGGAGTCGTTGAACATGTCAAAGACTATGAGTTCAGTTCTTGGGGGGAGTATGAAGGGAGTGTAGATTCTGTGTTTCAGATTTGTAGTGTAGATACCGTTTTAAACCGGATTCCATTTGAAGAGCTTGATGCATTGGTCAATGAACTATTGGCAGATGATATAAATTGTATGGATATTGACGACCCTTCAAAAAGAAGACCTTCGGATGATCAGGTTTGGCAAATGATAATAGAGAAATCTGGTGTGAAGAATGTTTCTGCTTTTCAGCAATTGAATGAAGAGGTGAAGAGAGGCGTGTTGAGGGAATTGAAAAATCTGGGTGCGTCTCATCGGCAATTAGAACGATTGACGGGAATAGGACGTGGAATAATTCAGAAACTATAATTTGATGCCACGGACCTGTCCCTGTGGCATTAAATGGTCACACAGAAAGCACGGAAAGCACAGAAATTTATAAGGGCGCACAGAAAGTTCAGAAAGCATAGATAATTTAAAAGTCCCACAGAAAGAAAAGAAATGGCAGAAATAAAGATGTCTGAGGGCTGATGGAAGGTGGACAACTGCCACAAAAAACAAAAGCCATATACAGCAAAAAACAAAAGCAAAATACCACAAAAAGCTAAAATTAGTTTGGCTAATTCTGGATTAATTCGTAATTTTGCAGCCGTAAACTAAGATACGAAACGATATGGCATATTTGAAGAGAACCGCTGATACTGTGCTGGATAACCTGCTTGAGGCGTTTGGTGCTGTGCTGATAGAAGGCCCCAAATGGTGCGGCAAAACCACTACAGCAGAACAGGTGGCCAAAAGCGTCATCAAGTTGCAAGACCCTGACATGCGCGACGAATATCTCGCCACGGCTGAGGCCAAGCCGTCGCTACTGCTGAAAGGATCCACCCCTCGCCTGATTGACGAATGGCAGGACGCACCGGTGCTGTGGGATGCAGTAAGGACTACGGTGGACACACGGCAAGACCAGGGGCAGTTCATCCTGACGGGCTCCAATGCCGTTGACAAGAAGAAAATCAAGCATTCGGGCAATAGCAGGATCGCGAAAATGCAGATGATACCGATGAGTCTGTGGGAGTCGCAGGAATCGAACGGACGAATCTCGCTGAGAGAACTGTTCGACAATCCCGAGCTCGACATTGACGGCATTGAGTCGGACATGACGGTCGAAGATCTGATCTTCAGCGCTTGCCGTGGTGGTTGGCCGGGTACGATGAACATCAAGAAGGACAGTGCCAAACTGCTGATTGCGAGGAACTACATTAAGACAGTTTGCTCGGAGGACATCAACCGCGTGGACGGTGTGCAACGCGATGAGCATTTGGCCAGGATGATACTGCGGTCGTATGCCAGGAATATCTCCACCTTGGCTAAAAAATCTTCGATGATAGCTGATGTGGCGGCGTCGGGCGAGGTGTCGTGCAGCGAACCCACGTTTGACGACTATGTGGGGGCACTGAAGAAACTCTTTGTGATATGCGACGTGGAGGCTTGGTGTCCGGCCATCCGCAGCAAGACAGCCATCCGTAGCGGACTGAAGCGGGCCTTTGTCGACCCATCGATAGCCGTGGCCGCCATGGGACTGACACCCGAAACCCTGATGGTGCAGCTGAACACCTTCGGATTCATCTTCGAGCAGCTGTGCATCCGTGACCTCAAGGCTTATACGCTGGATATTGAGACTCACCTGTCGTATTATCACGACCGTTATGACCTCGAGGCCGACTGGGTGCTGCATTTGGGTGACGGACGTTATGCGCTGATAGAGTGCAAACTTGGGAGCCGTGAGATTGAGGAGGGTGCTGGGCATTTGCTGGAGTTGAAGCGCTTGATTCGCGAGCATAACGAGAAAGAGAAGCAGGTATGATGATTGTGTTCACTGGCGGCAAGATGGCCTACACTCGTCCTGATGGGGTGAAGATTATACCCATCGGGTGTTTGAAAGACTGATTGAGTCAAGAGCACTTCTACTGAGATAGCTGATATGATTATATGTAGAAAAGGGCTGAGATGTCATGTCGAAGCCCTTTTTGCAGAAAAAATGCCAAATACTTGCAATTCTCAAGAATTCTTCCTATCTTTGCACACGAAATGTGTGTGAAGTCACCCGAAAAGAAAACAAAAATGGGCAATATATTTTTAGAATATCAGAATCAGAAGATAAAGGAGGTTGTGCTTTATATTCTGAGCAAGGCGGGAGATACTGGCTATTTTCGCCTGATGAAGACTATGTTTTGTGCAGACAGGCAGAATCTTCTTAGATGGGGCGATCAGATAACAAATCTTGATTATTACGCCAGGAAGCATGGCCCTGTTCCCACAAGTGTTCATGATGGACTATTGTCTGTTTATCAGGGTGCTCCTAGCGAATTCTCGGATATTCTGACTGTGAAAGGTAACTTTATGATGGTTCACCCCACACGAGAACCCAATTTGGAATATCTGTCAGAGACCGATAAGGAGTCAATAGACAGAGCAATCAGCGAACTGAAAGGAAAGAATCGTGACGAGATAGAAACATATTTGCATGAGAGTGTCTACCATCGGATATTGAGTTCTGAGCAGAAGAAGTATTCTCATGTTGATATTGTCATGTCGGCTGGGGCTACTGAGAAGCAGATAGCTAGGGTTAGACATGAAAATCAAATTCTTAATGCACTGTCATGAGTTCTAAAAATGAGCCGTCGTCATAGCTTTATCTTGTTGAAGATTATGGCATAATATAATAAAAGAGCTAAACAATTGTTCTGGAAAATTAGCGGGTTTCTTCCGCATAAGCTCTTTCATAGCAGGTAGCTTGCTTCTTAGCAGCTTATAATAATTGTGCTTCCATACCTCATGACTCGATAGACGTTTGTTCCAACAGAAATGTTCGAAAGAACAAAGATTTAGAGCCCCTTGATAAGGGGCGGCTATAATGCAGGGATTTTAAAAAATGACCATTTCCTTTGGTTCTTTGCTCACTTATTCGTATCTTTGTGGCCCATTAGCAATATGTTATGATGAATAGAAAAATACTCTTTTCACTGGTTGCACTGCTGGTGGCTTTCTCCTTGCCAAGCAATGCCCAGCTCCCCTCCGTGACTATCAAGACCATGGATGGCAAGACTGTCAACGTGGATACGCTGACCAATGGTGGCAAACCGTTTATCATCGATTTCTTCGCTACGTGGTGTAAGCCGTGTAACCGCGAGTTGGACGCCATTAGCGAGGTATATGAGGACTGGCAGCAGGAGACGGGCGTCAAGATATTTGCTGTATCCATTGACCAGGGACAGAACATCAATAAGGTGAAGCCCCTCGTGGATAACCACAATTGGGAATACGACGTGCTGCTTGACCCTAATGGTGACCTGAAACGTGCACTGGGCATCCAGATGATACCTTACGTTCTCATTGTCGATGGGCAGGGTAACATTGTCTATCGCCATGCAGGGTATACCGACGGTGAGGAAACGGAACTCATTGAAAAGGTCAAAGACCTAATCAAATAAAATGGTCAATAGTCAATGTTCAACGTTCAACGTTCAATGTTCAATGTTCAACACATGAGAAGCTTGTTGCTGCTGTTGGTAGCATGTTGCTGTCTGGGTGTCAATGCCCAGGAAAAGAAGCAAGGAGTCACTCTCCACGGAACGGTGCAGAGCGATATGTTGCTGCCTCAGAACGATGAGGAGATAGAAGCCGAGAAAAGGGAAGACTTTCTCACCAATACATACGTCGACCTGCAGTTGCAAAGTCCATACGTGGATGCTGGTGTGCGCATGGAATATCTCGAGCATCCCCTGCCCGGCTTCGAAAACGACTTCAAAGGGTGGGGCGTCCCCCACTTCTGGGTGAAGGGGCGTCTGGGTTGTGCGGAACTGACAGCAGGCACCTTCTACGAGCAGTTTGGCTCTGGTCTCGTCCTGCGCACCTACGAGGAACGCTCGTTAGGTATCGACAATTCGCTCCTTGGCGGACGTCTGGTGGTGAAACCCCTGAAGGGCGTCACCGTGAAGGCCCTGTCAGGCAAGCAGCGTCGCTATTGGAAGTGGAACAAATCGCTGGTCAGCGGTGCTGATGCTGAGGTGGCGCTGAACGAATGGATTCCCCGTATGCAACAGTCGGACACCAAACTGACGCTGGGTGCTTCGTGGGTCAACAAATATGAGAGTCAGGAGGACATCTTCGTGGATGACACCCACAAGCTGAACCTTCCGGAATTCGTCAATGCCTGGGACGTGCGAGCCTCACTGAACAGCGGGCCGTGGAGCCTGCTGGCTGAATATGCTCAGAAGACGCAGGATCCCTCGTATGACAACCAGTATAGCTACGACAAGGGAACGACAGCGCTCTTCTCCGGTTCTTATTCGAAGAAGGGTCTGAGCCTGTTGCTGCAGGCCAAACGTAGCGAGAACATGGCGTTCCGCAGCCTCCGTTCCGTGATTGGCACGTCATCGTTTATCAACCACCTGCCTGCTTTCACGCAGGACCACACCTACGCTTTGGCAGCCCTCTACCCCTACGCCACACAGTTGGCGGGTGGTGAATGGGCCTGGCAGACAGAGGCAGGCTACAACTTCAAGCGCAAGACTACGTTTGGTGGCAAGTATGGCATGAATGTCAAGGTGAATTTCTCGCATGTCCGTTGGGAAGGTGAGACGTTCTATCAGGACATCGACGTCCAGCTGACCCGTCGCTGGACCAAGGACTTCCGTCTGACGCTGATGTATATGAACCAGCGTTACAACAAAACCATTGTTGAGGGCGAGGGCGGTATGGTACGCAGCAACATCTTCATTGCTGACGGTAAATACCAATTGGCACCTAAGACCGCCCTGCGTGCCGAGGTACAGTATCTGGCAACTGCTGACGACCAGGGCGACTGGCTATACGGACTGTTGGAACTGTCGCTGGTGCCCCATTGGATGCTTTCTGTCAGCGATATGTATAATGCGGGCAAGACCAACATCCATTATTACATGGGTGGTGTAGCCTTCAGCACGGGTGCCCATCGCCTACAGTTAGGCTATGGCCGTACACGTGCCGGCTACAACTGCTCAGGCGGTGTCTGCCGCTATGTGCCTGCCAGCAAAGGTATCTCCCTGTCGTACAACTACAACTTTTAAAAACGATTGCTCATGAACGTCAAGACATATATCCTCACAGCACTTGCCACACTGGCATTCGTAGCGTGCAGCCATATTGATGAGGCCGACCGTCTCATCTATGTGAAGCCAGCTGTCGCACAACGTTGTGTGTTGCTTGAGGACTTCACGGGTCAGCGCTGCATTAACTGTCCGATGGCCAACGACGAAATACACGCGCTACAGGAACAGTATGGTGCTGACACCGTCATTGCTGTTGCCATCCATAGCGGTCCGCTGGGCTTCCATACCAATGCGAAGTTTGTGGGGCTGAGTACCGAAACGGGTGACGAATACTACAATCATTGGAATCTGGAATACCAGCCTGTGGGACTCGTCAATCGTGGACTTCCCATGGAATATACGGCATGGAACACCCGCATCCGCGAAGAGCTGCAGAAGCCTGCTCCCGTGCGCATCGACATAGCTGTACAGCGTAATAGCGACGAACTCATCATCAATGCCGATGTCGAGGGTGTCGACGGCATGGTTTCAGGACATCTGCAACTGTGGGTCGTCGAAGACAACGTAACGGCCTTCCAGTTGATGCCTGACGGGACCCGCAACGACACGTATCTCCATCAGCACGTCTTCCGTACTGCCCTCAACGGCACATGGGGCGAGGAGATGACAGTCAAGGAAGGTGAGCATACCGTCACGGGGAGCTATACGTTAAAAGTCCCTGCTGAATGGAAAATTGACGACCTTGCCATCATCGCCTTCCTCTACAACGACCAAGGCGTCCTGCAAGTCAGAAAAATAGAATTATAAAACAATAATTACGCTTATGAAGAAACTTTTTACACTATTTGTATTTTCCTTGCTGAGCATGCTGTATGCTGTGGCACAGGACAGTTCAACGTTTCAGTTTGTCGACAAGAGCGGCAACGCGGTAGCTGATGGAACGTCGCTCACCGTCAGTGAATTGACAGAGGACGAAATCATGGGCAATTTCATCACCACCGGACTTTCTGTCAAGAACACATCGGGGGCCAATGCCTCGGTGCGTATCACCTACCAGATTGAGACCCTCGACAACGGTCGTTTCCAAATCTGCTTCCCGTCAAGCTGTATCACCAAGACCACTACAGGCTCCTTTGAAACCAATAAAGGCGACATGGCTGCTGGTGAGGTTCGCGACCTGCAGTGCGAGTGGTTCCCGGAAGCTTACGGCAACTGCAAGGTGACGTTAGCCATGGAGGTACTGAACGCCCTGGGCACAAAGGTGGCTAATGGTCCTGCCGTTCAGGTCACCTTCGCATACCATAACCCGGATGCCAAACAAGGCTGGTGGGGTTATGTGGACAATGACTCGGAGAAAAGTGGACTTGGAGTCACTAAACCTGACACCTATCATTGTGCCATCTTCATTCCTGGTAACCATGCCGTTGCCGGAGGCAAAACCATCCAGGCTATCCGTTTCGGATTGTTGTCTTCCAACGCTACTGATGCCAAGGTGTGGATAGCCTCACAACTGCCCGGCAGTATGAGCGATTGCATCCAGGTGGTCGATGTACCGCAATCTGAACTTGGCAACTCCAACATCGACGTAGCGCTGACGTCGCCCTACGCCATCCCTGCCGAGGGTGTCTATGTCGGCTATACGTTCACCATCACACAGGTGACCTATCAGGAAGATGCCTATCCTGTCCTCATTACAGGGACAGACGCTCCTAATACCTTGATTCTCAGAACCGATAATGACGTATCCGACTGGACTGACTTCAACGGCAATAACTTCGGACGGCTGTTCTTACAAGTTCTGCTGGAAGGAGATTTTCCTGACAACCTGGTGACACCACTTGATTTTGGTTCTGTTTATGCTTTGGTTGGTGAGCGTGTTGATGCAGAGGTGATTGTAACCAACGATGGTATTACCCCCATCAGCAGTATCGACTATACCATCACCACCGACGGAGCGGCCAGTAGCGAACAGCATGTCGACGTTGATTCGCCTATCGACTTCTCGTCAAAGGGAAAGGTCGTCATTCCCATTTCTGCTGAGACTACCCAGAGCATCAAAGACAAAATGCTGACCATCACCAAGGTCAATGGTCACGCTAACGAGGCTGCTGACAAAACGGCTTCGTTTACCATGTATTCACTGGACGAAATCATCAGCCGCAATGCGTTAGTAGAACAGTTCACAGGTACGGGCTGCGGCTGGTGTCCGCGTGGACACGTCGGTATGGCTAAGATGCGTGAAGCCTTTGGCGACCGTTTCGTAGGCGTAGCACTCCATCAGTATAGCGGCCAGTCGTCCGATGCCATGAACATTGCAAACAATAAATATGCGAAGCTCAGCTTCGGCGGTGCTCCCTCGGCACGCATCAATCGCGGTGAAGTGGTAGACCCCTATTACGGTTTAAGCTATGACATCCTGCAGGATATGGAGGCAGCACTTGCCATTCCTGCCATGGCCGACGTAGAGGTTAGCGGTTCTTTCGACGAAACAAATACGAAGGTTGACGCCAAGGCCCATCTCCGTCCGTTGTTCGACGGAACCTACAAGTTGGAGTTTGTACTGATTGCTGATGGTCTGAAAGGTACAGGCACAGGCTGGAATCAGACCAACTACTATAGTTCAGCTTATGCCAGCCAGACAGGAATCACCAAAAACGCTCTGCCCGATGACCTGAAGTATCTCTATGACTTAGGAGCCACATTCAATCCCACCTTCAACGACGTTGCCATTGCCAGTTCATACGTCAGCGGTTCTAACAAAGTACCCAGCCAGAGCCTTGTCTCTGGTGAGACCACAGAGGTGAGCTACACGCTGAATCTGCCCACCTATGCCAAGCTGAAGAATGCCTTGCAGATGGATCAAATCTATGTCATTGCTATCCTCATTGGTAGCGATGGCAGTGTAGCCAATGTGGCCAAGGTCAAGGTGACCGATTACGAGCCCACCGACGTCAGTGGCGTACACACCAATACTGCTGCTGAGGCTACCCGTTATACCCTTGACGGACGTCAGGTCAGCGCTCCCCAGCGTGGTCTGAACATCATCCGTCTCAGTGATGGCACTGTCCGCAAGGTGATGGTGAAATAAGTTGATGATATCATCTATAGGAAGAGCCGGGAATGCCCTCCGCATCCCCGGCTCTTGGTATGTGTATGGGGGGAAATTTACTTTGCGACGTATTCCTCGGCCCGGCGCAACAGGTACTGGCCGTAGTCGTTCTTGATCATGGGCTGGGCGAGCTTCTTCAGTTGCTCCTTGTCAATCCAGCCGCGCTTGTAGGCAATTTCCTCCAGGCACGCCACCTTCAGTCCCTGACGTTTCTCGATGACCTCGATGAACGTCGAGGCCTCGCTGAGCGAGTCGTGGGTGCCGGTATCGAGCCAGGCAAAGCCACGCTGCAGGGTCTGGACATGCAGGTTCCGGGCATTCAGGTATTCCTGGTTGACAGTGGTAATCTCCAGTTCGCCGCGTGCCGAGGGCTTGATGTTCTTGGCAATCTCGACAACGCTGTTCGGGTAGAAGTATAGACCGACCACGGCGTAGTTGGACTTGGGCTTGGCAGGCTTCTCCTCGATGCTGAGGCAGTTGCCGTTCTCATCGAACTCTGCCACACCATAGCGCTCGGGGTCGTTGACCCAGTAGCCAAAGACGGTAGCCTGACCATTCTCTTCAGCATTGGCTACTGCCTGCTTCAGCATGCCGGTAAAGCCGCTGCCGTAGAAGATGTTGTCGCCCAGCACCAAGCAGGCACAGTCGTCACCGATGAACTCCTCACCGATGATGAAGGCCTGTGCCAGTCCGTCGGGACTGGGCTGTTCCGCATATTCGAAGCGTACACCCCAGTCTTCGCCCGTGCCTAACAGTCGCTTGAAAGCCGGCAGGTCGTAGGGGGTGGAAATGATGAGTATCTCGCGGATGCCTGCCAGCATCAGGGTCGAGATGGGATAGTAAATCATGGGTTTGTCGAAGATGGGAATCAACTGCTTCGACACACCCTTTGTGATGGGATAGAGGCGCGTTCCGCTGCCTCCGGCTAATACGATGCCTTTCATTGTTTTCGTTTGTTTTTAAAGTTTTGTGCTGCAAATATACGAAAAAATATCAATTATCAATTGTCAATTATCAATTATTTTGTATCTTTGCAGCCAAATTGATGCAAAGGAACAGAAAATATGGGATTTATATCAAACTTGTTTGGGAAAAAGGAGGATCAAAAGAAGGCTGGGGGCATGGAGGATTTCATGACGCTCATCCGAGTATATTTCCAGGCTGTCATGGCCGCTGACTTAGGCATTACGAATCTGGCTGCACTGCCTGACCTGCGCGTGTTCAAGGCCACGCTGAAGGTGCCCACGCAGAACAACAAGCTGGGACTGGCTGAGAAGTCACGCTGCAAGAAGATGCTGAAGGAACTCTACGGCATGGATGACGACTTCACCAAGGAGATAGACCAGAGCATCCGCAAGCGCTGCAAGAAACCGCAGGACATACAGACCTATATGTACCAGTTCAGCGGCTTCACGCAGGACCTGATGATGCTGACGGGCAACCTGATGAAGTTCAAGCTGCGCGTGCCCAGCATCTTCAAGAGTGCCATCCGCACCATGACGGAGAAGACGGTCAACGACATCTTCAATAAGAACGACTTCAGTGATGCCGGTGTCATGAAGACCGTGGTAGCCATCCGCCAGTATGCCCAGAAGTTAGGCTTCACGCAGCAGTGGACTACCAACTTCGTCTACAAGGTGGTGATGCTGGCCAAGAAGGAACCGAAACCAAAGGAGTAATGCTTAGTTCATAGTTCATAATTCATAGTTCATAATTCATATCATTGTTAAAAAACATTATGTGGGGAGAGATTTTGTTAACGAATCAAAAAACCATGAACTATGAACTATGAACTATGAACTAAAATATTTACCTTTGTACGATACAAGTGAAAGTATATGACTGCTAACGAAAAGATATTGGCAACGTTTGAGACCCGTCTGCGGCAGATGATCCTCCGGTTTCAGGAACTGAAAGAGGAGAATCAGAAGCTTTGTGACCTGGTGTCGAAGAACGAGCAGGACCTCAGCCAGCTTCGTGCCAAGTTGGAACAGCAGCAGTCAGACTACCAGTCACTGAAAATGGCTAAGATGATTGAGATTTCCGACGCAGACCTCGGGGGAGCCAAGGAACGGTTGTCAAAGCTGATACGCGACGTCAACAAGTGCATTGCTATCCTTAGCGATGAAAATCAGTAAGGGAGAACAACGCTATGGCAGAACAGAAGGACAGACTACATATCAGGTTGCACGTCTACGACGAGGAAATAGAAGTCGTAGTCAATCGCGACGATGAGGAATACTATCGTCGTGCAGCCAAGCTCATCACAGAGCGCTATAATGCCTATTCGCAGGCATATAAAGGGCGCAAGAGTGATCATACAATAGCGTTGATGACGCTGGTCGACATCTCGCTGATGTATCAGAAAGAGCGTACCCATAATGACACCTCGCCCTATGATAATGTTCTTGCCAAATTGACGGCTGAAATTGAGGAAGCCCTCGGTGAGAAAAAAGAACATTAACATTAAATATATATAACAAACGTATGAACATTATTGTTGGTATTATTCTGATCGCAGCAGCCCTGATAGTCGGTGGCTTCTGCGGTTTCATGATTTTCCGCTTCGTCGTGAAGGGAAAATATAATGAGATGATAGATGCCGCCAAGAAAGAGGCGGAAGTTCTCAAGGAAAAGAAACTGCTCGAAGTGAAGGAGAAATTCCTGAACAAGAAGAGCGAGCTGGAGAAGGAGGTGCAGAAGCGCAACCACGACATCCAGCAGGGTGAGAACAGGCTGAAGCAGCGCGAGATTTCGCTCAACCAGCGTCAGGAGGAACTGGGACGTCGCAAGAATGAACTGGACAACCAGCAGAACCGCATTGAAAACGAGAAGAAGATGATTTCGCTGAAGCAGGAAGAACTGGAGAAGATGCAGTTGCAGGAGCGTGCCAAGCTGGAAGAACTCTCTGGGCTCTCTGCCGATGAGGCCAAGGCCCGTCTGGTGGAGTCGCTGAAGGACGAGGCCAAGACCGATGCTGCTGCCTACGTCAACGAGATCATGGACGAGGCTAAGCTCAACGCCAATGCCCAGGCCAAGAAGATTATCATCCAGACCATCCAGCGTGTGGCTACCGAAACGGCTGTAGAGAACAGCGTCAGCGTGTTCCACATCGACAACGACGACGTGAAGGGTCGCGTCATCGGACGTGAAGGTCGTAATATCCGTGCCTTGGAGGCTGCCTGTGGTGTGGAAATCGTCGTGGACGACACGCCTGAGGCTATCGTTATCAGTGCCTTCGATCCCATACGTCGTGAGACCTGTCGTTTGGCTCTGCACCAGTTGGTGGCAGACGGACGTATCCACCCCGCCCGCATCGAGGAGGTAGTAGCCAAGGTGAAGAAGCAGTTGGAGAATGAAATCATCGAGACGGGTAAGCGTACCACCATCGACTTAGGTATTCATGGTCTGCACCCCGAACTCATCCGCATTATCGGTAAGATGAAATACCGCTCTTCTTACGGTCAGAACCTGTTGCAGCATGCCCGCGAGACCGCTAACCTCTGTGCTGTGATGGCTTCTGAACTGGGACTGAATCCCAAGAAAGCCAAGCGTGCCGGACTGTTGCACGATATCGGTAAGGTGCCCGACGAGGAGAGCGAGATGCCGCACGCACTCTATGGTGCCAAGTTGGCTGAGCAGTTCAAGGAGAAACCCGATATCTGCAATGCCATCGGTGCCCACCACGACGAGATGGAGATGCAGACGCTGCTGGCTCCCATCGTGCAGGTGTGCGATGCTATCAGTGGTGCCCGTCCTGGTGCCCGTCGCGAAATTGTCGAGGCATACATCAAGCGTCTGAACGACCTCGAGGCCATTGCCATGAGCTATCCCGGTGTCACCAAGACCTACGCCATCCAGGCTGGTCGTGAGTTGCGCGTCATCGTTGGTGCCGACAAGATGTCGGATGCCGAGACGGAGGCTCTGAGCGGTGAGATAGCCACGAAGATTCAGAACGAGATGACCTATCCCGGACAGGTGAAGATTACCGTCATCCGCGAGACCCGTAGTGTCGCTTACGCCAAGTAAGCGGCACGCCCTTTTCAGAACGGGGGGCCATTGAGCTATGCGGACAGCAGTCATTGGCGGTGGGGCGGCAGGATTCTTTTTAGCCGTTAACCTGAAGGAGATGATGCCGGAGATGGACGTTACCATCTTCGAGCGTAGTCAGCACGTGTTGTCCAAGGTGGAGATTTCCGGTGGGGGACGCTGCAACTGCACCAATTCCTTCGCACAGGTTCGAGACCTCTCGCAGGTCTATCCCCGTGGTCATCGCCTGATGAAGCGCCTCTTCAATGTCTTTGACCACGAAGCCGCTTACGAATGGTTTGAGCGCCATGGCGTACCCCTGGTCACTCAGGACGATGAATGCGTCTTCCCCGCAGCTCAGGACTCACACGCTATCATTGATTGTTTTTTGTCGTTAGCCCGACAATACCATATCCATATTAGTACAGCCACGAAGGTACAGTCGCTGACCGATGTCAGCAGCTATGACTTCGTGGCTGTTACTACTGGTGGTTCACCGAAAGGGGAGGGGCTGCGCTGGCTGGCTGAGCTGGGACACGAGATAGAACCGCCCGTACCATCGCTGTTTACGTTCACCATCGCTGATGAACGGCTACGCGCCCTGCAGGGACTGGTGGCCAATGATGCCGTCACCCATATCCCCGGCACGAAGTTTCGTGCGGAGGGACCGCTGCTGATGACCCACTGGGGCATGAGCGGACCTGCCGTTCTGAAAGTCTCCAGCTATGCCGCACGCTACTTGGCAGAGCACGACTACCAGTCGCCATTGTCCGTCAATTGGCTGAATATGACTGAGGTGGAAGTACAGGCCCCATTAGGTGAGATGACCGTGCACCAGCCTCAGAAACAGTTGCCGACCTATAATCCCTTTGCTTTGTCGCAACGCTTATGGACCTTCCTGTTGGAACGTGCCCTCTCTGTTCGCTCTGCTGTCCGTTGGAGCGAATTGAACAAGAAAGACATAAACCGTTTGGTGAATGTCCTGACCAACGACACCTATCAGATAGCCGGTCGTGCTGCCTTCAAGGACGAGTTCGTCACCTGTGGCGGCATCTCCCTCCGCGCTGTTAATCCCGTGACGCTCGAAAGTCGTCATGTCCCTCACCTTTACTTTGCCGGTGAGGTACTCGACATCGATGGCATTACGGGTGGTTTCAATTTCCAGGCCGCCTGGACCACGGCCTATACCGTCGCCTGCAGCATTGTCCAGGCTAACGACACGCTTTGACTTCTATGCTGTTTACCTGTTCGCCTGGGCTTTTGTCAGCCTCGCGGGGCAGGTAGATAGGTGCATCTGGCTGCAAGGGCAGGATGTGCAATTCCAGCTCGGTACAGTCCTCGGGCAGGCGCCAGAGACCATAGAGGAAAGGACGACCGTAGTAGAAGTTGTCCGCTACGAGACGACCGTTGGCATAGAGTCGGGCGCAGTCGCCACGATAG
>CACXAG010000075.1 GCA_902765585.1 uncultured Prevotellaceae bacterium | reverse complement strand
TATACCGACGACAATGGCGTCATCCACAAGCACCTGCTCGACATCGACAAGCACTACCACTTCTTCAATCCCAAGGCTGGTTTCTCGTGGCATAGTGGTCCCCACCACGTCTATGGTTCCGTGGCCATCAGCCATCGTGAGCCAGAGCGTAACAACTTCACCGACAACTTCATCTACCCTGCCCCCAATGCCGAGAAGCTGACCGACTACGAGTTAGGCTACACACTGAATGCCAAGCAATGGCGCTTTGGCATCAACGGCTACTTCATGAACTATACCGACCAGTTCGTACAGACGGGTGAGGTAACGGAAATCGGCGAGAATCTGACCACCAACATCAAGGACTCCTACCGCTTGGGCGTAGAGTTGCAGGCTGGCGTTGATGTGACCAATTGGCTCACCCTTGAGGGTAACGCTGCCCTCAGCAAGAACCGCATCAAGGACTTCGACGAGAAGGTACAGGTGGACTGGGGCGACTTCACGACCATCCACTACGACAACTCGACGCTGGCCTTCTCGCCATCCACGCTGCTCAACGGTTTCATCAACTTCCACTGGCGCGGCATCCAGGCCGTATGGCACACCAACTTCGTCAGTCGCCAGTATCTCGACAACACGAAGTGCAAGGATCGTTCACTGCCCTCGTTCAGCGTTTCGAACGTGAACATCAGCTACACGCTGAAGCCCAAACGCTACTTGAAAGAGGCTGTCTTCGGACTGGCGCTGAACAACGTCTTCGACCGTCATTATGTCGCAGGCGGCTGGGTTTACTCAGCTATCCTCAGCGGTTCACACCCCAACGATAACCGCTACTACCAGATTGGCTACATGCCGTCAGCCGGTTTCACCATGATGGGCAATGTAACGCTACGCTTTTAAGGTAAAAGTGAAAAGTGAATAATTTGCTACCGCCATGATGATAACAGAATTTTTGGCAGCACACTGGTTGGACATCACGACGACGGTACTCGGACTGGCGTATATCATCTTTGAGTATAAAGCCAGCTTGTGGATGTGGGTTGTGGGATTCCTCATGCAGGCACTGGGCATCGTACTCTACTACCAGAAAGGACTCTATGCCGACTGCGGCATGGAGTTCTACTACCTCAGCATGACGGTATATGGATACTGGCGGTGGACAGGGAATCGCGGGGACAGAAGGCTTGATTCTGGCCAGAATCAAAAACCTGTACCCGTGATTCCCCAGCACTTCCCCAAGCGGCTGTTGCTGCCGTGGGGACTGCTCATCGCTGGCGTGTGGGCTGTCATCTATTGGCTGCTGGTGACCTTCACCAACAGCAATGTCCCTCTGGCAGACTCGTTTACGACGGCACTGAGCATCGTCGGCATCTGGGCACTGGCACACAAGTACCTGGAGCAGTGGTTCATCTGGATAGCCGTCGACATCGTCACCTGCATACTCTACTTCTATAAGGACATCCCCTTTAAGGCTTCCCTCTACGGCCTGTATGTCATCATCGCTGTCGCCGGCTACTTCAAATGGCGCCAACTGATGAAAGAACAACGGACGGAAAGTATCTAAAAACATAAATAACGGTAATATATTTGGTTTTTTGCTCTTTTTGTGCTATCTTTGCAGCAACGATTCGTTGAAGAAGCTGATATCAGATGCCAACTATGAAAAAGATATTGATGACAATAGCAACCGCCCTCCTGGTCACTGCCAGTGCCCTGGCACAGAAAGACACACCAGCACCAGAGGGCAAAAAGCCTTTTTACATCAACCACTACGGGTGTCCCACAGCCTACTATCTGCCCAACCCCGACAGCTATAAAGAACCGTACAATATCCTTGCCCAAGCTGACAGCCAGGGGAAACTGACGAAGTTCGGGCGCGACGTACTGCGCAGGCTCGACCTACTGTGCAAGAATGCCGACCACCGCGAGGGCGAGATGACGGCAGAGGGAGGCCGCCAGGCCAGGGAACAGATACAGCAGATGGCCAAACGCTTCCCGACGATGTTCAGTGACGACTGCGACATCGACATACGCAGCATCACGCAGAACCACAGCATTCAGCAGGCCAACGAGGTCGCTGTGGAAATGGCCAGGCATTGCCGTTACAAGCGAATCGGTGTGAAGTCGTCGCAAAAGAACATGAACTGGCTGAATCCACAGGACCAGGAACTGCTCAACCAGCGCACCGACTCGCTGACCATGGCACGCTACACCCGCTTTGCCGCCCTCAACACCAATTACGCCAGATTGGCAAAATTGCTCTTCAACGACCAGAACTACGTAGTCAGCAACATTGACATGATTGCTCTGAGCAAGCAGCTTTACGTGCTTTCGGAAAACATCCGGCATACCGATCTGGCAAGCAGCACGACGCTGGCCGACCTCTTCACAAAGGAAGAGGCGCACAACCACTGGCGGCGGCAGAACGCATGGAACTACATCAGTTACGGCAACTGCACGTTAAACGGCGGCTATCAGGCCTACATGCAGCGCGAACCGCTCTGGAACATGCTGCACATGGGCGATAGCATCATGAAACTCGAGCATCCCGTCTTCAACCTGCGCTTCACCAACGAGGGCGCCCTGATGTCGCTGGCTAGCCTGATGGAGCTCGACAACTGCGGAGTGGCGACCGAAAACTTGGACAGCCTCGAAGCCCTGGGCTGGGCCGACTACCGCATAGCGCCTCCTGGCGGATGCATCGTGATGATACACTATCGTCGCGACAAGAACGACGAAGACCCTCTAATTAAAGTACTGCTAAACGGACATGAGGCACGACTGCCCTTCAAGAGCGACAGTGCACCCTACTACCACTGGAACGAAGTGAAGCGCTACTACCTGCGCAAGCTCTACCGCTACGAGAAGAAAAGACAGGAGGAGAAGTAAAAAAGACAATAAGGAATGGAACGCAACCACATCATATTATTATTAAGGTATAGAGGTCGGAGCATCTGTTTTTTACTTTTTTACCTTTTTACCGTTTTACCTTTATCTGCCCAGTCCGTCAAAGACATCATCAAGCAGAATCCGGTATACGCCTCCTGCAACTACAGTATCTATCCGGATAGCATCCCCGACAACCTGACGCCAGCGCCGGCAGGCAAGCGTCCTTTCTATATCTCCCACTACGGCCGTCATGGTTCACGCTACATCAGCAACCGTTCGGGTTACGACACGCCCTACCGAATGATGCTCCATGCCGAGACGGTCGACGAACTGACACCGACAGGCAAACAGGTGCTGCAAGAGATGAAACTCATCATGGCCGCCACCGAAGACCGATGGGGAGAGCTGACAGCACTGGGCGGCTATCAGCATCGGCAGATAGCCAGGCGCATGATGCAGCGGTTCCCGGAGGTCTTTGAGGGCGCCGCACGCGTCCATGCCCGCAGCACGTTAGTGCCACGCTGCATGTTATCGATGGGCTACGCAATGGCAGAGATGGCAAAGAAGAATCCTCAGTTACAGATTACCATGGAGTCCACCAAGCGTACACAATACTACATGAACCATCAAGATAAGGCACTGCGCAAGAACTATATGACTCCAGAGGCTCGCAAGGCATACGACGCCTACTTGGCTCCACGTACAGGCAACAGCCGTCTGATGGAACTGATCTTCAAGAATCCCGACATCGTCAAGGAGTTGGTCGACGAGTCGTTCTTCAACTACTACCTGATGAAGATGGGACTCTTCCAGCTGAACACCCACCTTAGAGATAACACCTTCCTGCTGGAACTCTTCCAGACCGACGAGCTATACAGCATGTGGCAGATTGACAATGCCCTGTGGTATATCCAGCATGGTGCCTGCAAGCTGAACGGCGGGTGGCAGCCGTACAGCCAGCGCTACCTGTTGCGGCAGCTCATTGCCGATGCCGACAGCTGCCTCAGCCTTGCCCAGCCTGGGGTCCAGCTGCGCTATGGACACGAGACGGTACTGCTGCCACTGGTATGCCTGACCGGCATCAACGGCTACGACTTGGAGACCGACAACCTGGACGAGCTGGAAGCCAAAGGATGGTGGTGCTCCAGTGTCTTCCCGATGGCATCCAACGTACAGTTCATCTTCTACCGCAGCCATCCGAAAGACCAGAATGTGCTGATGAAGGTACTGCTGAACGAGCAGGAGGCCACGCTGCCTATCCCGACCGACCAAGCGCCCTACTACCGCTGGACTGACTTCCGCCAATACTGCATCCAAAAGCTGGAACAATACCCGCAAGACAAGTGGTAATAGCAAATTAGCAACTATTTATTTTGATTTTCGCCCACTTATTCGTACCTTTAACCTTTGGTTAAGGTAGGCTGCACCTTAGAAAAATCCAAATATATTTGGTTTTTCGTTCGGTTTGCACTACCTTTGCACCCAAAATTAGAAAAAGGTATGAATATTGAAGCATTAATCAGCAAGGCTGCAGGCGAGGCCGTGAAGGCTCTCTATGGCATGGACGCCACAGAGAAGATGTTGCAGCTGCAGAAGACAAGAAGTGAGTTTGAGGGTAACCTAACGCTGGTCGTCTTTCCATTTGTAAAAGCGGCTAAAAAGAGTCCTGAGCAGACGGGACAGGAGATTGGCGAGTATCTGGTTGCCAACTGTGCCGCTATCAGTAAGTTTAACGTTGTCAAAGGATTCCTTAACCTGAGCATTGGCGAGGGGGCCTGGCTGCAGTTGCTGCAGGCCATGGACCAAGACGAGCGTTTCGGCATGAAGCAAGCCACTGAGGATTCTCCCCTCGTCATGATTGAATATTCTTCCCCCAACACCAACAAGCCCCTGCACTTAGGTCATGTGCGCAACAACCTGCTAGGCTGGTCGCTGGCTCAGATTATGGAGGCCAACGGCAACAAGGTGGTGAAGACGAACATCGTGAACGACCGTGGTATTCATATCTGTAAGTCGATGCTGGCTTGGCTGAAGTACGGCAACGGCGAAACTCCCGAGTCGTCTGGCAAGAAGGGCGACCACCTCATCGGCGACTACTACGTGGCTTTCGACAAGCACTACCGCGAGGAGATAAAGGAACTCATGGCTCAGGGCATAGACGAGGAGAAGGCCAAGCAGGAGGCTCCGCTCATCAAGGAGGCTCACGAGATGCTGGTGAAATGGGAGCAGAACGACCCTGAGGTGCGCGCCCTGTGGGAGAAGATGAACAACTGGGTGTATGCCGGTTTCGACGAGACTTACAAGAAGATGGGCGTCTCGTTCGACAAGATATACTACGAGTCGCAGACCTACCTGAAAGGTAAGGCCAAGGTGGAGGAAGGACTGGCCAAGGGTCTGTTTGAGCGCCACGAGGACAACAGCGTGTGGGCCGACCTGACCAACGAAGGCCTCGACCAGAAACTGCTGCTCCGCTCCGACGGCACCTCCGTATACATGACGCAGGACATCGGTACCGCCGAGATGCGTTTCCAGGACTACCCCATCGACAAGATGATCTACGTGGTGGGCAACGAGCAGAACTACCACTTCCAGGTGCTCTCCATCCTCCTGGACCGCCTGGGCTTCAAGTGGGGCAAGGAACTCGTTCACTTCTCCTACGGCATGGTGGAGCTGCCCAATGGTAAGATGAAGAGCCGCGAGGGAACGGTGGTGGACGCCGATGACCTGATGGCACTGATGGTAGAGGATGCCTATAAGACCTCGATGGAGCTGGGCAAGTTTGACGATATGACCGAAGAGGAGCGCCGCGAGATAGCCCGTATCGTTGGAATGGGTGCCCTGAAGTACTTCATTCTGAAGGTGGACGCACGTAAGAACATGCTGTTCAACCCCGAGGAGAGCATCGATTTCAACGGCAACACCGGTCCTTTCATCCAGTACACCTACGCCCGTATCCGCTCTATTCTCCGCAAGGCTGAGGGAACGAACTATTCTCTCACCTCTCACCTCTCACCTCTCACCTCTAAAGAGATTGAACTCATCCAGAAGATGTCGGAGTTTGGTGCTACCGTGGAGCAGGCCGGCAAGGACTATAGCCCCAGTGGCATCGCCAACTACTGCTACGAGTTGACGAAGGTGTTCAACCAGTTCTACCACGACTTCAGCATCCTCAACGAGCCCGACGAGCAGAAGAAGGCCGTGCGCCTGATGCTGGCCAAGAACGTCGCCAAGATCATCAAGAACGGCATGGCCCTGCTCGGCATAGAAGTCCCAGAGCGAATGTAAAGTATGTTGCTATGGCATAGCAACAAACAAAAGAAGGTATGCAGAACCCTCCCGACTATAGACACGACACCGTGCTGCCTTTGCCCATGGAGGTAACGGCAGACGCGTGGGCCGTGGATGCGGCATGCAGCGGCAATCCCGGTCCTATGGAGTATCAGGCCATCGACCTGGCTACGGGGGCCCGCGTCTTTCATTTCGGTCCCATGAAGGGCACCAACAACATCGGCGAGTTCTTGGCCATCGTCCATGCCTTGGCACTCTGCTGGCAGAAGGGCTTGCACGACAAGACCATCTATTCCGACTCCTACAACGCCATCCTCTGGGTGAAAAAACGCCAATGCAAGACTAAATTAGAGCGCACGCCTGAAACGGAACCGCTCTACCAGATTATCCTGCGCGCCGAGAACTGGCTGCGCACGCATAACTACCGCAACCCTATCGTCAAATGGGAGACCCAGAAATGGGGCGAGGTTCCTGCCGACTTCGGCAGGAAGTAAATCCAGACTGGCTTCCGGGGCTCCCGAAAAGTAGAAATGACCCTCAGGGCTGACTTTCGGGAGCCCCGGAAAACAGAAATGACCCTCAGGGCTGACTTTCGGGAGCCCCGGAAGAAGAATGGGCCAGCACAATCACTGTATTCTTGTTGTATGATTTCTGGTCGATGACCTTGGCCTCTGCCGGCAACTGCGGGGCGGAGGTTCCGCCGCTGACGGTGATGGGAGCCGTCTCGACGCGTATCTCATCCCAGAGTCCGGCGGCAATGAACGACTCGTGGGTCTGGCGACCACCCTCAACGATAAGCGACTGGATGCCATGCTGGTAGAGGTCGTCCATCAGTTGGGGCAGCGGACGGTCGTGGGTCAGCACGACGCGCTTGGGATTGGGGCCGTGCCAGTGGCGGACGGTCAACTGGGGACGCTCGCGCACATCAGTGGTATGCCCCACCAGGATGGCGTCCTCCTCAGCACGCAACTGGTGGCCAAGCATCTGCGTCTGTTCGTTGCTAATCTGCAACGCATGGCCATTGTCATCGATGAAACCGTTGACAGTCTGCGCCCACTTCAGGATGATGTATGGGCGGTGCTCGCGATGATAGGTGAAGAAGCGGCGGTTCAGCCACTGGCAGTCCTTCTCCAGCACGCCCACCGTTACCTCGATGCCGGCATCCTGCAACTTCTTGACACCACGGCCCTGAACCTCGGCAAAGGGGTCGATGCAGCCCACGACGACTCGACGGACACCTTTCCTAATAATCAGGTCTGCACAAGGCGGCGTCTTGCCATAGTGCGAACAGGGTTCCAGCGACACGTAAAGCGTGGCATCCTTCAACAGCGGCTCGTCCTCCGGACGGACAGCGGCAAAGGCATTCACCTCAGCATGACCCTCGCCACAACGCACATGATAGCCCTCGCCGATAATTCTACCATTCACCACTATCACGGCTCCTACCATCGGGTTCGGCCGGGCACCCTGAATGCCATTGGCTGCCAGCTGCAGGCAGCGGCGCATGTATTTTTCGTCTTCGCTCATTATTTTTTTACCTTTTTACTTTTTTACCTTTTTACTTTTTCGTACCTTTGCAGTATGACTTACAACGAATTATGGCGCCAGATAGCACACATCTACGACGACGGCGAGGCGAAAGCCATTGCCCGTATGGTCTATGAAGTGCGCTTCGGTCTCTCGCCATCAGACCTATTCCTCGGCAAAGATACACAATTATCTACAGATGACCAAAAACTCTTGGAGGAAATTGCACAGCGGCTTATGACGGGAGAACCAGTGCAGTATGCCATCGGACTGGCAGAGTTTGGCGGCAGGACTTTTCACGTGGAGCCTGGCGTGCTCATTCCCAGGCCCGAGACTTACGAGCTGTGCCAATGGATTGTCAGCAGCGGACTACAGCGGACTTTTCCAGGCTGTCCGTGTTTGTCCGCTGTCGTCCGCTGCCAAAAGATTCTCGACATCGGAACGGGCAGCGGATGCATCGCCTGCACATTAGCGGCAGACATTCCCGATGCACAGGTCACGGCATGGGACATCAGCGAGGAAGCTCTGCGCATAGCAGCAGAGAATGCAAAGAGAATCGGCGTGACGGTGCGTTTTGAGCAGCGAGATATACTGAACGACACTCCCAGCCCCTCGCTACCCCCTTGCTACCCCCTTGCTACCCCCTTGCTACCCCCTTGCTACGAGTACGACATCATCGTGAGCAATCCGCCCTATATCTGCGAAAAAGAAAAGGACGGCATGGAGCAGAATGTGCTGGACTACGAACCTGCACTGGCGCTCTTTGTTCCCGATGACGACCCGCTGCTGTTCTATCGGGCCATTGCCCGTTACGGACTGACGGCGCTGAAGCCTGGCGGCAGGCTCTACTTCGAAATAAACCCTCTCTACGCCGACGCCCTCCGCGACATGTTGAGTATGATGTCGTGGCACGACATCGAAATCAAGGAAGACCAATTCGGCAAACAACGTTTTATCAAAGCAAGCAGATGAAAACTGAAAACGATGCCTACCTGACACTGGCGGCCCTTTGTGCACAGGCCGAGCACTGCCAGTGGGAGATGACGGAAAAAATGCGCCGCTGGGAACTCAGCGACGAAGCACAGGCCCGCGTGATGGAGCGGCTCGTCAAGGAGCGCTACGTAGACGACGAGCGCTATGCACGCGCCTTTGTCAAGGACAAGGTGCGCTACAACAAGTGGGGCCGCCGGAAGGTGGAGCAGGCCCTCTGGCAGAAACATATCGACGAGGACATCCGCCAGCGCGTGCTTGACGAAGTGGATGACGAGGAATACCTCAGCGTACTGCGCCCGCTGCTGAAGCAGAAGCGTAAGAGCACCAAGGCGAAGAGCGACTACGAACTGAACCAGAAACTGGTGCGCTTCGCTCTCAGCCGCGGCTTTACGTTTGACATCATCCGCCAGTGCCTACTAGACAATCTAGATAATCTAGACAATCTAGAATCTCTAGACAATCTAGAATAGTCTAGAACATCCCCGCTCCCATGAACTGGATAACGAGAATCCTCGATTTCATCTCGCCACGACAGTGTGTGGTGTGTGGACGCCGGCTGGCGCCTTCCGAGCGTAGCCTGTGTTCCGTCTGCCTGCTGCACCTGCCACGCACCACCTACCAGTTTACCCCCGACGACAACCCGATGGTGCAGCTCTTTTGGCACTTGACACCCATCCGGCATGCTGCCGCCCTACTCTTCTACGAACCGCGCTCGGAGATTGCCCGCATCGTCTATGACCTGAAATACCACGACCGCCCCGATATTGGCGAAGACATGGGACGACTGATGGCCAATGAAATGCAGATAGCCCACTTCTTCGACGACATCGACCTTCTGCTGCCCGTACCCCTTAGCCGCAAGCGCCTGCGACAGCGCGGCTACAACCAAAGCGAGCAACTGGCTATCGGCATCAGCGACGTCACCCAGCTGCCCGTTGTCACGAAGGCCATACGGCGCAAGCACTTCTATCGGAGCCAGACCCAGCTCAGCCGCCATGAGCGCCAGGAGAACGTGACAGACATGTTTGAGCTACGCGACGACAGCAAGTTGCAAAACCGGCATGTGCTGCTCATAGACGACATCTGCACCACCGGCGCCACGCTGACAGCCTGTGCCGACGCTCTGAAGGATGTTCCTGGCATCCGCCTCAGCGTGCTTACCCTCGGCTTCACCAAGACGTGAGGATGTGCAACCGTTTGCACGAGTTATCACCTATTAATTAGGTACGATGAACCACAAACGATGAACTTTTTCCGTATCTTTGCAACAGATAACCAAACGACTAAACGCTTATGAAACGTATTTTCCTCACTTTATTTACATTTGTCGTCACCCTGCCCATGTTGGCACAGGGATGGCCAGAACAGTATGAAGGCGTCGTACTACAGGGCTTCTATTGGGACTCTTTCTCGCAGACGAAGTGGACCAAGCTGGAGAGTCAGGCCGACGAGTTGTCACAGTATTTCAATCTGGTATGGATTCCGCAGAGTGCCGACTGCGGCGGTACTTCCATGGGTTATGACGACCTCTATTGGTTCCCCGGTCACTACAACAGCTCCTTCGGCAGCGAGGCAGAGCTTCGCTCGATGATCAGCACATTCAAGAGCAAGGGTATTGGTACAATTGGCGACGTGGTCATCAATCACCGTAAGAACGTCTCGAACTGGGTTGACTTCCCCCAAGAGACCTATCAGGGCGTGACCTATCAGTTGACATCGACGGACATCTGCAAGGACGATGACGGCGGTGCCGCCTATGACTGGGCTACGAAGAACGGCTATCAGCTATCGCAAAACAACGACACTGGCGAGGGCTGGAGCGGCATGCGCGACCTGGACCACAAGAGCGAGAATGTACAGAAGAATGTGAAGGCCTATCTGAACATGCTGCTCAAGGATATGGGCTATGTGGGTTTCCGCTATGACATGGTGAAGGGCTACAGCGGTTCATTCACCCAGCTATACAACGAAGACGCCAAGCCCCAGTACAGCATAGGCGAATGCTGGGACAACACCAACACCATCAAGAACTGGATAGACGCAACGGGCAAGACAAGCGCCGCCTTCGACTTCCAGTTCCGCTACACCGTCCGCAATGCCGTCAACAGCAACGACTGGCGTCGCCTTGGACAGCAGAACGACGGCAGTTGGCCTTTGGTCAGCAGCAACACCAACAGTGGAGCTTATCGCCGCTATGCGGTCACCTTCGTGGAGAATCACGATACGGAGAGGCGCAGCAATGCAGAACAAGACCCCCTGAAGAAGGACACATTGGCCGCCAATGCCTACCTGTTGGCCATGCATGGAACGCCCTGCGTGTTCCTGACGCACTGGATAGACTGTAAGCGCGACATCAAGGCCATGATTGACGTGCGCAACGCCGTGGGACTGCACAACCAGAGTTCATGTTTCAATGCTGCGTCGGACAAGAGCTACTATGCTGTCATCTCGACGGGTAGCAAGGGAAGGATGATGGCAGCCGTCGGTTATGGTGCCGACAGCTATGTCCCCACCAACGAGAATTTTGTTAAAGTGCTTTCGGGCTATCATTATGTCTACTACATGGAGAAATCCATGGAGACGGCATGGGTCGACCTGCCCTCTGGCGAGTATGAGGGACAGCAGCAGGCAACGCTGACAGCCGTCAGCGCCAATGGCGGTGCCCAGCTGGTATACACTACTGACGGCAGCACGCCGACGGCATCGAGCACGAAGGTGACCAGCGGCACCAAAATAACCATCGAGGGTGACGTCACGCTGAAAGTCGGCTTGCTGATTGGCGGTACCGTCAGCGGCATCGTAACCCGCACATACACGCAGGCTGCTCCCGCTGAGAAGAAGACCATCACCGTCTATGTCAACACTGACCAGGTAGGTTGGACGAGCGTCAACTTCTGGTCATGGGGCGGTGACGATACCCATGCGCCTACAAATAAGAACTGGCCCGGTGACAAGATAACGACGACCACCAGCGTCGGAGGCAAGCAATGGTTTGCCAAGCAGTATGACATCCACGGCGACGGCGACAATGTATGCTTTGTCTTCAGCACAGGTACTGGCTCGCCCCAGACCGTTGACGTCAACAATGTCACTGACGACAAGTTCTTTGAGGTTTCCGCTGAGAAGGACGGTACAAAGCACATGGTCAACGATGTCACCAGTAGCTACACCGGCATAGAAGCTATCACCGTCACGCCAGACCGCCAGCCTGCCAGAATCTACACACTGGACGGACGGGAGGTGAAGACACCTAAGCGCGGCCTCTACATCGTAGGCGGCAAGAAAGTAGTCATCAGAGCCCTGACCACAAACCAGCAGTGCAGCAGGAAGGTCTGCACGTGACCATAGTGGCAGGCCATCACGCGGTAGCGCTCTATGAGTGAGGCACGGTGGTTCTGTGTGGTAGTGCCCTCCTCGGTATAGTTGGCCACCACCATCTGAGTATTGCTGAGCGGCAGTCCCATGCGCTCCGTCTCCTTCATCACGCGGATGCACCAGTCGACATCAGCCGAGAAGCGGTAACGGGTGTCATACTGCACATTCTTGGCAATATCCACACGGGCATAGAAAGCCTGATGGCACACCAGCATACCCTGTCGGAAAGAGCGCCATGTCAGCTGCTGAGGTGGTTGAAGACGGCGCGGATGCAGATAGTGTCCGTCGTTATCCACCACATCTGTGTTGCCATACAATACACCAGGCAATTCATCGGCAGGATACTCTCCCAAGCGGCAACGGTGACAGATTTGCTCCAGCGTGTCGGCCTGCGGAAAACTGTCACCGGCATTCATAAAGACGATATAGTCGCCCGAAGCCTGCGTCAGGC
>CACXAG010000074.1 GCA_902765585.1 uncultured Prevotellaceae bacterium | reverse complement strand
ATTATGCCTACAATTTCACAATTGGTAAGAAAAGGCAGAAAGGTGCTCGTTGACAAGAGCAAGTCGCCCGCGCTGGACTCATGTCCTCAGCGTCGTGGTGTCTGTGTCCGTGTCTACACAACGACCCCCAAGAAGCCTAATTCGGCTATGCGTAAGGTAGCCCGTGTTCGTTTGACCAACCAGAAGGAAGTCAACAGTTACATTCCCGGCGAGGGACACAACTTGCAGGAGCACAGCATCGTGCTGGTTCGCGGCGGTCGTGTGAAGGACCTTCCCGGTGTACGTTATCACATCGTACGTGGTACGCTCGATACCGCTGGTGTTGCCAGCCGTACGCAGCGTCGTTCTAAGTACGGTGCCAAGCGTCCTAAGCAGAAGAAGTAAATGAGATTGGTGAGTTTTTGGGTTTTTAGTTCCCAGGGTGCTCGGAGATGAGCAGGCTCAGAACTGAGGTAAGACTCAAATAACTCAAGAACTCAAAAACTTACAAAACTCAAGAGCTCAGAAAAAAAGAAAAATCCGTTTTGCTGGAGATCTTGTTACAGACAGGTTGAGTAAATGCTCATGAGCGAGCGTTGAAGAACGAGAAAGAAACAGCCCCAAGCAGACAAATTTTTAATCAAAACAACAAAATGAGAAAAGCAAAACCAAAGAAGCGTGTGATCCTTCCCGATCCAGTCTTCAACGACAAGAAAGTGTCGAAGTTTGTGAACCACCTGATGTACGATGGCAAGAAGTCCGTTTCGTACGAGATTTTCTACAATGCACTCGAGGCTGTCAAGGCTAAGATGCAGAACGAGGAGAAGTCTGCCCTGGAAATCTGGAAGCAGGCCCTCGACAACATTACTCCTCAGGTAGAGGTAAAGAGCCGCCGTATCGGTGGTGCTACTTTCCAGGTACCTACTGAGATCCGCCCCGACCGCAAGGAGAGCATCTCGATGAAAAACATGATTAGCTTCGCCCGCAAGCGTAGCGGTAAGTCTATGGCCGACAAGTTGGCTGCTGAGATTATGGATGCCTTCAACAATCAGGGTGGTGCCTTCAAGCGTAAGGAGGATATGCACCGTATGGCTGAGGCTAACCGTGCTTTCGCCCACTTCCGCTTCTAAGAAAGGTAAAAAGGTAAAAAAGTAAAAGGATAAAGATAAAATGGCAAACCGCGATTTACATTTGACACGCAATATTGGTATCATGGCCCACATCGATGCCGGTAAGACCACCACTTCTGAGCGTATCCTGTTCTACACGGGTAAGACTCACAAAATTGGTGAGGTGCATGACGGCGCTGCTACTATGGACTGGATGGCCCAGGAGCAGGAGCGTGGTATCACGATTACCTCTGCTGCTACCACTTGTAACTGGAATTACAATGGCAAGCAGTTCAAGATTAACCTGATTGACACTCCGGGACACGTCGACTTCACCGCTGAGGTGGAGCGTTCGCTGCGTGTGCTGGACGGTGCTGTTGCCACCTACTCTGCTGCTGACGGTGTTCAGCCCCAGTCAGAGACCGTATGGCGTCAGGCCGACAAGTATAATGTTCCACGTATCGGTTACGTGAACAAGATGGACCGCTCGGGTGCTGACTTCTTCGAGACTGTTCAGCAGATGAAGGACATCCTGGGTGCTAACCCTGTGGTGATTCAGGTGCCCATCGGTGCCGAGGAGAACTTCAAGGGTGTGGTAGACCTCATCAAGATGAAGGCTATCCTGTGGCACGACGAGACCATGGGTGCTGAGTACGACATCGAGGACATTCCCGCCGACCTGGCAGACGAGTGCGACGAGTGGCGCAACAAGCTGCTCGAGGCTGCTGCCGAGTACGACGAGGCCCTGATGGAGAAGTACTTCGACGATCCCAACTCTATCACGGAGGAGGAGATTATCGCTGCCATCCGTAAGGGTACCATCTCGATGGCCTGCACTCCTATGATTTGCGGTTCTTCGTATAAGAATAAGGGTGTTCAGCCCCTGCTCGACTATGTTTGCGCCTTCCTGCCCGCTCCCGTTGACGTGGAGATGGTGATGGGTACCAACCCCAACACCGAGGAGGAAGAGGGTCGCAAGCCCAGCGAGGACGAGCCTACATCGGCTCTCGCATTCAAGATTGCTACCGATCCCTATATGGGTCGTCTGGTCTTCTTCCGCGTCTACTCTGGTAGCGTGAAGGCTGGCAGCTACGTCTACAACCCCCGTTCGGGCAAGAAGGAGCGTATCAGCCGTCTGTTCCAGATGAACTCTAACAAGGAAATCCCCATGGAGTCTATCGACGCTGGTGACATCGGCGCTGGTGTAGGTTTCAAGGACATCCGCACGGGTGACACCCTCTGCGACGAGGAGAAGCCCATCGTGCTGGAGTCTATGACCTTCCCCGACACCGTGATTTCTATCGCTGTCGAGCCGAAGTCTCAGGCTGACGTTGCCAAGCTGGACAACGGTCTGGCTAAGCTCGCCGAGGAAGACCCCACATTCACCGTTCGTACCGACGAGCAGAGTGGTCAGACCATCATCTCCGGTATGGGTGAGCTCCACCTCGACATCATCATCGACCGTCTGAAGCGCGAGTTCAAGGTTGAGTGTAACCAGGGTAAGCCCCAGGTGAACTACAAGGAGGCTATCACGAAGACCGTCATGGGCTACCGTGAGGTTTACAAGAAGCAGTCTGGTGGTCGCGGTAAGTTCGCTGACATCATCGTCAACGTCGGTCCTGTGGACGACGATTGGGATATCAAGGAGAACGGCGGTCTGCAGTTCGTCAACGAGGTGAAAGGCGGAAATATCCCCAAGGAGTTCATCCCCTCTATCCAGAAGGGCTTCGAGGCCGCTATGAAGAACGGTATCCTCGGTGGCTATCCCGTTGACTCGCTGAAGGTCGTTGTCGTGGACGGTTCGTTCCACCCCGTTGACTCCGACCAGCTGTCATTCGAAATCGCTGCCCAGATGGCCTACAAGGCTGTTTGCGCTCAGGCTAAGCCCGTACTGATGGAGCCCATCATGAAGCTCGAGGTGGTTACGCCCGAGGAGAACATGGGTGACGTCATCGGTGACCTGAACAAGCGCCGTGGTCAGGTAGAGGGTATGGAAGAGGCTCGTAGCGGTGCCCGTGTCGTCAAGGCTCAGGTTCCCCTGTCCGAGATGTTCGGCTACGTGACAGCCCTGCGTACCATCACCTCTGGTCGTGCCACCAGCTCTATGGAGTACGATCACCACGCTCCCCTCTCTTCTGCTCTGGCTAAGGCCGTGCTCGAGGAGGTCAAGGGCCGCGCAGACCTCGTGTAAGTGAAGAGTGAAAAGTGAAGAGTGAAGAATTTGCTTCCGCTCTTCACTTAACTCAACATAATGCTGTCGTTGAGCAAATGACTCTTTAGCGGCAGAACAAATAGTAAAATTGTTAAATAGTAAAATTGTAAATTAGAATTATGAGTCAGAAAATTCGTATCAAGCTGAAGAGCTACGACCACAAGCTCGTGGACAAGTCAGCCGAGAAGATTGTGAAGGCCGTCAAGGCTACTGGTGCTGTCATCAGCGGTCCTATCCCCCTTCCCACCCACAAGCGTATTTACACCGTCAACCGCTCGACCTTCGTCAACAAGAAGGCTCGTGAGCAGTTCCAGCTGTCAGACTACAAGCGTCTGATTGACATCTACAGCTCGACCGCCAAGACCGTCGACGCTCTGATGAAGCTCGAGCTCCCCAGCGGCGTGGAGGTTGAAATCAAAGTATAATCACAAAGGACCATTATTATACAAAATTATACATAACTTTTTTTTAATGGTTAATGTAGCGGTGTTACCAGTGATGGCAGCACCGCTTTTTTTTACTTACCCCTCACCTCTCTTCTTCTTATTCACATTGAGCGGCGTACTGTTTGGGAATGCCACGCTATAGGCCTTGTCGAGGGCTTTCAGGTTTATCTTGTAGTAGCTGATGCCCAGCCGTACGGCTACGATGGCTCGCAGCAGTTCGCGGTGTTTGCGCGGATAGAGCGAGGGTAGGGGCAGCTCGTTCCAGCCTTCCTGCGGCTCCCCGTCGACGGCAGCCGTGTGGCACACCTCCCAGATAAAATCGTCCGTGGCCTCGTAACCGTACCACGACTTCAACACGTTGCGGATGCAGAACCGCTTATACTGACCTCCGAGGAGGCGCCTCGTACGCTCCAGCTTCCGCCACAGCAAAACGAAGCATTCTTGATTATTCTGTACTTCAAACATCTTTATTCTTGTCGTTAAAATCGAATTTGACCAAATGACCTTGACCACTTTGACCATCAAATCAAACAAATAACTTGGGATTTTTTTGGAAACGAATGTGAATAATTCAAACGAATTTTGTCCACGAATTTAAATAATTATTATTCTTATTCGTGAGTAAAATTATTCATATTATTCATATTCGTTTCCATATAATCATAAAATTAGTTCTTTTTCCTGTATTGTCCGTCGGTTTCTTGTACGACGAGGCCCTGGTTGCGCCAGTTCTTCAGCATCTGCCGGACGGTGTTGTAGTTCACACCGGCGCCCTTCACCGCCACCGACTGCTGCATGGCCTGCTCGAACGAGAACTGCATGTCCAGCCGCTCGTAGATGGTGTCGTTCTTGCCGCGCTTCTGTCGCTCGCCGTTCAGGTTGCCCACGTAGTTGTGGCTCGCGAAGGCGTTCTCTATGCGGTCGCGGAAGAAGTACAGCGCGTTCTCCATCAGCGATTCCGCTATCACGTCGTACGCCTCCAGCATGGTGGGTGTCTGTGCCTTCAGCAGCATCTCCCTCCACAGCCCCGGCTGCTGCTTCATCCGCGTCTCGGCACCGCTTAGGCCGTGCTTCTGAATGAGCGTCTCGCACACCTTGCAGAGCATCAGACAGCACGTCATGCGCTGCGCCGTCACGCACACGCGGAAGCGCTGACGGGCCTTCGTACGGTCGTCGTTCTTCATCGTCTCCAGACGGATGCGCTCCAGCCATTCGCGACCCTTCGCCTCCAACTTCGGCAGCACCACCTCGCCCTGCATCAGCGGCAGCAGATGGGCTATCTGCTGGATGCGCTCGCGCTGACGGTCGGTCAGCACCGGCGGCTTGTCCTCCAGCTGGGCAAAGGTGTTGTCGGGCGTGCGCGCCAAGGCGATGCGGCTCTGGAAACCGTCGGTGTAGTTGTTCACCACGCGGTACAGGGCGTCCGGCGTGCCACACATGCAGACGTTCCACAGCAGGTGCTTGATGTGCACGTTCACCGCATCCACACTCTTCGCCCGGCGGTCGTACTTGCTGCCGTCGTAGCTCTGGCGCAGCATCACCGAGAAGTCGCACATCGACGATTTCCACTTCTGTGCCACCGTGTCCGCCTCGGGCGTAAACGAGAAGGCGTGCTTACCCTCCGTATTGGCCAGCTGCTGCGCCAGTTTGGCCACGGTGTTGTTCAGCGTCAGGTTGCGGATGGGCAGCATGGGCTCCTCGGGCTGCTCCTTCTTGTTCACGGACGCCTTCTTCTTCTTGCGCCATTCTTCCTCCTGCTGTTCGTACATGTCGTCCAGCGCCTGCAGCTCGCTCATCCAGGCGTCCACCACCGGGTCGATGTTACCCTTGCCGCTGGCAAAGTCACCGGCGATGTAGGCGATGAGGTTCAGGCCCCGCTTCTGTCCGTGTACGTCGAGCGTCACGCCCGTAGCCAGCGCCCCGATGCAGGGACAGATGGCCGTCACCATCGGCATCGCCAGCTGCGGCCCCACGGCGTCGATGCTCTCGCGAATGCCCTGCGGCATTCGCTTAAGTGAAGAGTGAAGAGTGAAGAGTGAAGAATCGGGCTGCGCATCGTCATCGAGAAGGGAATCAGAGTGAGCGGAAGCAAATTCTTCACTCTTCACTCTTAACTCTTCACTCTCCAGCGCATTCAGCGTGTTGCGCAGGCGCAGCGGGAAACCGTTGAACTCCGATGCCAGCGCACTCTTGATCTTCGCCCGCTTCTCTTCGGGCGAAAAGCCGTCGTAGCAGGGAATCACCTGGTCGAGCCACTCGAAGTTCCTGGCGCAGATGTGCCGCAGGTCGCTCGCCAACTGGTAGGTCAGCGTGTCCCTGTCGCCCTGCGTGGGCTCAAAGCCCCGGTTGTTCACCTCCCAGTACTTCCGGATGATGTCCTTGAACGGAATGCCGTGATAAGTATCAGGGTATTTTTTTGCAGCGGACGACAGTGGACTTTCGCTATTGTTTTCTTCTGCAGCGTCCGCTGCTGAAATATCAAACAGCGCGTCGTCCAGGTAGATGAGTTCGGCCTCTGTCGTGGTGAAGAACACTCTCGTAATGTCCTTGGCCTGCGCGTCGTAGGCCACCTCCAGCAGGTCAGAAGCCCATTTCAGATTGCCCACTTGGTCCATGTCGGCGCGGCGCCTGAACACCAGGTGGTAGCCCCCGCCGCGGGCGCTCTCCTCCATCATCAGCAGTCCTAAATCGTCCTTCTTGCCGAGGATGCGCTGGCGAACCGCCGCCATCTCCTCTTTTGTCAGGTGGTCGATGTCCATGCCCACCGTGGTGCTCATGCGCTTCGAGCCCTTCAGACTCCCGTCCTCGTTGGGCAGACACGAATAGTTCATCTGTACCAGACTGGCCTTCAACGCCTCGTCGCCCTGTCGGATTCTGGCTATATTCTCTCGTTGAAACCCGCCGTTTCTCAACTTCAGATACTCCTCTCTCGTCAGAATGGGGCGCATAAACTTCGCGCCACCATTCCCCTTATAAACATAATGTACACTCATATATCTAACCTAAATCAATAATAATATGGATTTTATTCCGTTGAAACCGATAAAACCTTATTTTCTTAAGAAATTCGCTTTTCCGTTGAAACCGCTATTTCTTTAAAATTCGGGTGTCTCGGTTTGAAAAATCCGCTTATTTCGTTGAAACCGTTGTTTTTCAGAAATTCGGGTATCCCAGCTTTGCGTTCAGGAATCGCAGGCCCGCCATGGTCCACGTCAGGTAGCGCTTCACCTTCTTCTCACCCTTCAGCGAGTAAGAGACGTGCGTGCGCAGCCGGACGAGGTCGCGGCCTACGAGGTCGTCAGAGATGTTCCAGTGTCCGTTGCGGCGGTACTGGATGCCCATGTCGCGCAGCACGGCGTTGAAGTCCCATACCGTCATGTTGAACGTCTTCGCCACCTGCGTCGCCGTCAGCGTGTCCTCGGCGTCAGCGTTCACCAGTCGCAGCCCCTCGCCGATGATCTCGTCCGCCATCGCCAGAATCTGCTGCGGTTCCATCAGACACAGCTGATGATTATTTATTATTTTTTCTTTATTATTTAGAGCCTTGGCTCGCTCCAGCTCTTCCCAACGGAGCACCAGCTTGGCGCGCGCCTCGTCGTTGAACTTCGTGGCGATGTAGAGGCACTCCGTCTTGGTCAGTTGGTAACAGGGGCGAAGCTCGCCTTTCTGGTCTCGATATTCAACGAGCTGAAATTTCAGCCCGTTAACTTTTTCCCATGCAGGTTCCATATTTCTGATGGCCTGCATCACATTCTTGTGTTGCTTACCTGTCAGCTCGGCAATTTCGAGCGACGTCATGGTTTGTTCTTTATAAATACTAATTGTTTTCATTGTCTTGAGTTGTTTTTTAGCGAGAAGAAGGTTGGAATCTTTGCGCATTTACCCGGGAACATCCTCCTCACTTCAACTCAGGATTGTTTTTCTTTTATATCTTAATAATATCCGTAGCGAGTATCTCCTGGAACGTCTGTCCCTGATACTCGTGGGTAGAGAAACGAAGGGTGGCCACAACCACATCACCTTCGTAGAACCTGCACGCCGCCAGATTGCCCAGCATGGCGCACACATACTCGTTTTCATACTTGCCGCCCAGCTCCTTCAGCACGATGTTGCACTTCTGAATCTGGCCGCCCTCGGCCTTAGCCGACTGTACGCTGAAGGCCTCGCCCTGGCGTACCACTCTTAAGATTTTTGTCTCCATAGTTGTTTGTGTCAATAAGTCAATGATCACTTTGTGACTGATTCACGATGCAAAGGTAGGGACAAAAAAAAAGCGCTCCAATCTCTTGAAGCGCATTCGGAAACAAAAGCAGAAAGTCGGTGCAGAAAGCAGAAACTTTCGGTAAGAAACTTTCTGCACGTCGGTAACTACTGCAGAAACTTTTTCAGAAATTCCATTAAGACAATCTCGCGGGCCGATGCACCGCTGTTACGCCACTTGTCAATGTGCAGGCGCATGTAAGGGTGGTTGCTGATGGTGCGCTGCACGGTTCCCAACGAACACTCGTGATTGAACGACAGGGGCAACGGCAGGTTCATCGCCTGACGCTCAAACTCCTTCACGCTACCCTCATAGCCACCGCTGTCGCGCGCCACACCATAGGCTACCGCCCACGATGACGATGCCCAGAACAGATGAATACCCTCGGCCGCGGCCTTGCCCAGCCGCTGCATCACGTCGCCCTGTTGTTGTCGCTGCTCCAGCATCCGCCTGACAATAGACTGACACTCGCTAAACGACCGGCGCACCACCTGTTTCACAATGCTCCGCACCACACCCGATATGCGTACGTTCATCGATTCTGTCAGCAGAATGGGGCGGAAACGCTTGTTCATCGGACACAGCCACTGCCGCCCCTCCACGTCGGTAAAGTATACCTTCGCCGTATACTCACCGTCAATCTCTGCCACCACGATGTCACCATCGTGAGGGCAGGCACCAATCTCCAGTCTCAGCAGGTCGCCCTCGTGAATGTCGGCATCAATCATCGAATCACCCTGGGCGCACAACTCCACCTGCGGGTGCAGCCCCACCGCCGACTTCGGCAGATAGTAGTAGCCCTCTATCGTCTCATCGCCTATCCCCAGCGGCGCCCCACAGTTTACCTTGCCCGACATGATGGGGATTGGCACGTCGCATAATTCATAACTGACACCCTTGCTGTCAAGCCACGCCATAGCCTCCTCAGCACTCATCAGCTGAGCCGTGAAATTGTTCTTTTTCATCGCTTACTCTCCTTCCATTCTACGGCTTTCACATACTCACTCAGCAGGCTGCCCACGGCCACCACAATGACAAAAAGAAAAAATGCACCTTCCATACTATTCTATTGTTTTTAGTTAGACAATCAATTTATCGGGTGCAAAGAAAGAGGGGGAGTGTACACTAAGTGTGGACACTCCCCAAATTTTAACCTGCATTAACACTTCTTTACGGATTCCTCTTCAGCGCCTCTTCCAGGATGCTGCGGATTCTGGCCTTCAGACTGGCTGGCTCCAACACATCCAGGCCGTCAATCTTCGACAACAGCTCGCTGATGAAGTCGATGGACGGCCGTATGTCCAACGAGAAGTCGGTGTGCCCCTCACTACTGTCCAATTCGCGCTGCGACGCGTGCAGCGGCAGCGTGCGCAGCAGGTTGGCCATTTTGCCGTAAGCCCTGATCACCACACGCTCCATGGGCGTGCCGTCGACCATCACGCCAAAATACTCGGCAAAGTACTGCTCCGACGAGAAGTCGGCAGGGCGCACAAAGCGCTTGGGCGTCAGCGAGACCGACAACATGCGGTCCAGCGAGTAGATGGCCATGCGCTCGTAATTGTCGGCCAGCATGTACCACCGCTGGTGGAACAGCTTGATGGTATAGGGGTCGACGGGTTTCGTGTAAGGCTCGAAGCCGAACTTCTGATACGTCATCATGATGGTACGCCGCTGGCGGATGCCCTGCTCGATGACCGGCAGAAACTCATAGCCCGCGGGCACATGCTCCAGGATGATGTCGTCCTTGATGGCCGAGCTCTCGCTCAGCGTCAGACCCGTGGTCAGCGTCGACAGCATCCACTGCTTCGTGCGGTCACCGTCTATCTCGCCCGGGTTGCTGATATAATAATGGTGGGTCTTGTCGCACTCGATGACCAGCCCGAACATGTCGAGGATGGCATCCCTGTACTTATTGAAACTGCTGCGCGGCAGCGGATTGCCCTCAGCCACCTCGTCCAGCACCCACTGCTCCTGCAGTTCCTTTAGCGTCATCCGTCTGCGCTTCCGCAGCACGTTCACGATCCACACATAGTGCTTGAATTGTTGTCCTGTATTCATATCTTTTTTGTCGTTGAAATCGTTGTTTTTTTGTCGGTGAGGTCATGCAGGTCGACGAGGGTGGCGTCGGTGGTGTTGCAGATTTCTGCAGCGAGGTCGTTGAGACGGTGGAAGCGTTCGTAGTCGGTGTGCAGCGCCTCGTCGATGCCCCAGGGGGAGAGGATGAGTAGGGTTCCGCGGGCGCAGGCCTCGAAGCGGCGTCGCTCGGGCTTCCAGTAGGGGCCGATGGGTTCCTTCTGGAGGTTGATGACGGGCAGGCCCTCGTCGATGGCGGTGTTGATGACGATGCGCTCGGGGTTGGAGATGGATGGGGAGACGAGTACGACGCCCTGGCGTGCCTCTGCGAGCTGGCGGTCACGGGCGTTGGCGAAGGCGGCGGTGAGCTCGGTGGGCTGACCGCTGTCGCGGTCGCGACGGTGGTAGAAGACGGGCTCCTTCTCGGCGCGCTTCAGCAGGAAGAGGCATCCGAAAGCCGCGTAGTCGCGGCCCGCTATGCGGAGGTGCAGGCGTCGCTCGAGGAGGGCGGGCAGGGCGCGGCGCATGAGGGCGCGGAGCGGGTTGTCGGCCATGTAGCGCTTGATGGTTTCCAGCATGCCCGGGCGCTTGATGATGCGGTCGTGGTAGCCCTGCTCGAAGAGGGGCCGGCGGGCGGCGGCCGCGGCAGGGACGCCCGGGGCTGACGCCCCAGGCACCGCGGCGGAAGGAGCGGCGGCGGAAGGAGGGGCGGCGGAGAAAGGGGCGGCGGCGGAAGGAGGGGCGGCGGCGGAAGGAGGGGCGGCGGAAAGGGCGGCGGGGCCAGCGGCGGTGCCAGCGGAAGAAAAGGCCGCGGCAGGGGTGCCTGCGGCGTCAGCCGTGGGCGGTAGTGGCGGTAGTGGCGCTTGTTGCGGTAGTGCTGGTGCTGGCGGGGCTGTTTGGGCTGTTAGTGCGGTTAGGCGCCACCAGGCGCGGCTACAGCCGCCCATGAAGGCACCGATGACCTGGCCCAGCCGTTTCTTCGGGGGCAGGGGCTGGCGAACAAAGAGCAGCAGGTGCAGGTGGTCGGGCATGAGGGCGGCCTGCCACAGCTCCACCTGCGGATAGCAGGCGTGTATCTTCGGCAGCTCTTCGGTGAGGATGGCGCGGCCCAGCGCCGAGGGTACCAGGTGGGGGAACGCGCCGGTGCCCCGCTGTGCCCGTATGTCGCCCTCTAAGCGTCCGAAGACGGGCTGCCGTCCCTCTACGCACAGGGTCACCATATACAGCCCCGTGCCGGCGTAGTCGGCCCACGCGGCACGGCGGTGTTGGTTGTGCTTGGTTGCTTCTGGCGTGATGCCCAGGCGCAGCAGGTCTTCTCTCGAGTGATGCATCGCAAACTTTTTCTATTTTGCCGCAAAGATAATAAAAATATGGCAATCGGCAAAATTTTTTCTCTGCACAAGCAGTGGGCAATGCGACCATAGCGCGTGGTCAAAGTGGTCATGGTCAAAATGGTCAAAATCAATCGGGAAGGACGGTTATTTGTTCACTATAAATAAATATTTTAATATTTATATTATAGTGGGAGATTTTGGCTGTTCGGTTCCGATTTTGACAAATGACAAAATGACCCAAATGACCAACGGTTAACGGTTATTGTTTAATGGTTATTGGTTTCATTTTTATCCATGTTTTCTTCGTGAACCGCAATCAAAAGTTATTACCTTTGCAGTGTCAAATTGAAATGGTGGACAGACGGTCTTTAAGGGCTGAAATTGCGAGGATTAAATATAAAAATTGCGCGCATTAATCGAAACAATTGTTTTCCTTAATAGTGCCGACGGGCCACGTTGAGAAATGACAAAATGAGAATTGATATTTTTATTACACAATCGTTTAAAAACTAATTGAACTATGGCTATTAAAGTAATTGCACAGCGACGTGAGGTGAAGCTTGGTAAGAACCCCGGAATGAAGTTCGTGATGCGTCCCGACCTGTACATTCCCATCGCAGAGAAGAAGGTGTTCAGCGAGGCCAGCACCCACAGCGGTATCAGCGCTGGCGTCATCAAGGCGGCTTGGGATGCCGCAGGCGAG
>CACXAG010000073.1 GCA_902765585.1 uncultured Prevotellaceae bacterium | reverse complement strand
GAAGCCGTTGCTATAGGCCAACACCAGACGTTCAACGGAGAGGTCGCCACCAATGGCTACCAGTCCGTCGTCCTCGCCCCAACGGGGATTGGGGAACCACAAGTCGTCATCTAATTGCCAAACAGCCATATCTAATTGATAATTGACAATTCTCTCAGAGAGAGTGTGGCGTTGCGAGGAGAATTGATAATTCCGATGGTGACTTCGCCTCCGTCCTTCAGCGAGCCGAAGAGGATTTCGCGCATCAGTAGTGGTTTCAGCTGCTGGGCGATGACACGATCCATCTCGCGGGCACCATATTCTGCCGTAAAGCCTTCTTTCAGTAGATGGTCGAAAGCCTCGGGGGTAAGCGTCATCTTGACGTTCTTCGCCTCGAGCTTGTCGTCCAGTTCACGCAGCTTCTTCTTGAGGATGAGCGTCGCCATCTCCTTATCCATATCGCGGAACACGACGGTGCCCGATAGGCGGTTCAGGAACTCGGGTTTGAAGGTTCGCTTCACCTGTTTCATCATCGCCTCACCACGACTGACGCTACCGCTAAAGCCGATGCTCTGACCAGCAAACTGCGCTCCCGCGTTCGATGTCATGATGAGCACCACGTTGCGGAAGTCGGCCTTGCGCCCCTTGTTGTCAGTCAGTCGGGCATAGTCCATCACCTGCAACAGGATGTTATAGATGTCCTGATGGGCCTTCTCAATCTCGTCGAGCAGTAGCACGGCATTCGGTGACTTGCGGATGGCATCTGTCAGAAGTCCACCGTCCTCATAGCCCACATAGCCCGCAGGCGAACCGATGAGTTTGGCCACGGCATGTTTCTCCGTATATTCGCTCATGTCGAAGCGTATCAGTTCGATGCCCAGTTCCTTAGCCAGCACGCGAGCCACCTCCGTCTTTCCCACGCCCGTAGGACCCACGAAGAGCAGCGAGGCCAGGGGTTTGTTGTCGTCGAGCAGTCCTTTGTTGTCGTCGAGCAGTCCTGCCCGCGACATCTGGACGGATTCCACCACCTGACGGATAGCCTCGTCCTGGCCATATATCTGCGAGAGCATTCGCGGTGCCAGACTCTCCAACTGTTGGTAGTCATTGTCCTTGGCAATGGCCAGCGCATCCACCTTACACGTCTTCGCTAATACATCGGCAATGTCAGCCTTGGTTACACTTCTTCCATCTTCCATCTGACATCTTACTTCACAAGCTGCACCGGCTTCGTCGATGAGGTCGATGGCCTTGTCGGGCAGGAAACGGTCGTTGACGAACTTCGCACTCGCCTCCACGGCGAAGTTGATGGCCTCGTCGTCGTACTTTACATGGTGGAAATCTTCATATCGGGGCTGCAACTGGCGTAGGATATGTTTCGCCTCGTCAATCGTCGGCTCCGCAATGTCAATCTGCTGGAAACGGCGTATCATTCCCTTTGAACGGGCAAAGTGGCGGTTGTACTCCTCATACGTCGTGGAACCGATGAAGCGGATATTGCCCGCCTCCAGATAGGGCTTCAGCATGTTCGACGCATCCATCGACCCCTCGCCAGTGGCACCAGCCCCCACAAGTGTATGTATTTCGTCGATGTACACAATGTTCGGTTGAGGCTCAGCGGGGTTGGTCTGCTCAGCGGCAACACCATCCATAATCATCTTAATGCGGTTCTCGAAGTCGCCGCGATACTGTGTGCCAGCCAGCAGCGTACCCATGTCCAGCTGATACACCTTGCAGCCCTGTAGTCGTTCAGGCACCTTACCCTCTTCGATGAGTCGCACCAGTCCCCAGACCAGAGCCGTCTTGCCAACACCAGGTTCGCCTACATGCAACGGATTGTTTTTGTCGCGGCGGCACAGCACCTGAATAGTCCGCTGCATCTCCTGCTCACGGCCAATCAGCGGATTCTGCTGCTGATACAGGTCGTTCATGCAGGTGACCAGTTTCTTCCATGCTGCATCTGGCTTTCGTTCATCGGTATCTGCTTCCAACTGGTCATCAAAGTCATAGCCACTGATGAGCTGACTCAAGAAATGGCTCTCTTGTTCTCCCAATCCTTCCTTTAGCAGATAGCAAGCCCACGACTCTTCCAAATGCAGGATACCCATCACCAAATGGGGAATATCCAGCGATTTGGCGCTACTGTTCACCACCTGCTGACAGGCATAGTTGATTACCTCTCCAAGTTGCGCCGATGCCTCTGGTTCGTAGTCTTTTCCCTCTGGTACTGTTTCCACTTCTATCATTTGTCGGAACAGACTGTCAGCCATCTTGTCTGGTCTGCAGAAATCGCTGAGTGTATGTACAAATACCTCATCGCGCATCATGGCCAGTAGCAGATGTTCGGGCGTAACAAACTCGTTCCTGTCTTTCTGACAGTACTCCCAAGCTATGTGCAGTATTCTCGCCGCACGTTCTGTCTGTTTTATCTCTGCCATAGAAACTTCAATTCTTCAATCCTTCAATTCTTCAACTTTCTTCCGGTTCCACGGTCAAACGTAACGGATAGCCCTGTTCTCGCGCCATGTTCGTCGCCTTGCGGGCCTTCGACACGGCAATGTCGTAGCTGTAGATGCCCACTACGGCCTTGTCCGAGTGGTGCACCTGCAACATCAGCGCCTCTGCCTCCTCCTCGCTCTTCAGGAATACCTGTACCAGTATCATCACCACAAACTCCATCGTCGTGAAGTCGTCGTTGTAGATAATCACCTTATAGCGCCGCGGCTCTTTCAGGTTTGTCCGCTGCCTTTCCCTTATCTGTGACTGTTCTTTTGCCATATCCTAACTGTTTTCTTGTGCAAAAGTACAATATTTCCCGGATATATTTGCCGATTTGCAAAAAATAATGTAAGTTTGCAGACGTTATGCTGACAGAGAAGACGATGGAGAAGCTGCGGATACTCGCAGAGTCGGCGAAGTACGACGTGTCGTGCTCGTCGAGCGGCACCGTGCGCAAGGGCAAGCAGGGCATGGTAGGCTCGACCGTTGGCGGTGTGGGCATCTGCCACTCGTTTGCCGACGATGGAAGGTGTATCTCGCTACTGAAGGTGATGCTGACCAACTACTGCATGTACGATTGTGCCTACTGCATCAACCGCCGCTCCAACGACATTAAGCGGGCGCTGGAGGAAATCACGATGGAGTTCTATCGCCGCAATTACATCGAGGGCTTGTTCCTGTCGAGCGGCGTCGTGCGCAATCCTGACTATACGATGGAGCGGCTTGCCGCCATTGCCCGCGACCTCAGGACCGTTCATCGCTTCAACGGTTACATCCACCTGAAGAGCATCCCTGGCTGTTCGCAGGAACTGCTCAACGAAGCCGGCCGCTATGCCGACCGCATGAGCGTGAACATCGAGATTCCCAAGGAGGAGTCGCTGAAACTCCTAGCCCCCGAGAAGGACCACAAGAGCGTGTTCCAGCCGATGAAGCTCATCCAGCAGGGCGTATTAGAGAATAAGGAGGACCGCAAGAAGTACCGCTATGCGCCAAGGTTTGTACCGGCAGGACAGTCGACGCAGATGATTGTGGGCGCAACGAAGGAGACCGACAAGGACATCCTCACGATGTCGTCGATGCTTTACGGTCAGCCCACGATGCGGCGCGTCTATTACTCTGGATATGTGAGCGTGAATACTTACGACCCAAGGCTGCCCGTACTGAAACAGCCGCCCTTGGTGCGCGAGAACCGGCTCTACCAGGCCGACTGGCTGCTGCGATTCTATCATTTTAGCGTCGACGAAATCGTCGACGAAATGCACGCCAACCTCGACCTCGAGGTAGACCCGAAGCTGGCGTGGGCGCTCAGACATCCCGAGGCGTTCCCTGTGGATATTAATACGGCGGATTACGAGCAGTTATTAAGGGTGCCGGGGCTTGGTACGAAGTCGGCTTGGCTCATCGTTAATTCCCGACGCTTCAATCGCCTGACCTCCTACGACCTCCGCAAGATGGGCGTGGTGATGAAGAAGGCGACCAGAGCGACTACGACCGCTGCTGATTTCGAAAGCGCAGCAGAAGCGGGCGGCAGAAGAACGACAATTGAAACTGGACTTCGGAGATTTTTGAAACAACGAATTGAACGAATTACACGAATTGAGCGTATTGAAGGGGTTGAACGAATTACCCGAATAGAGCGTATTGAAGGGGTTGAACGAATTTTACGAATTACACGAATTGTTGAGATGACGGTATACGTGTTTGACGGAACGATGGATGGGCTGCTGACGGCGGTGTTCGACGCATTCTATCTGAAGGAGCAGCCCGAGCAGTTGCTGGCGGAGGGCGACGCGCTGCCGCTATTTTGTGACCATACCTACCACGTTTCGACAGACGAGGAGAAGGCCCGACGGGTATGGGTCGGACTGGAGAAGAAGCTGTCGCGTGAGGCCCTGCGGCTGATTTCCGTCAGCTGGCTGTCGGAGCTGCGGGAACTGAACACGCCGCTGTTCCTATATATATGTAAGGTGTTTCGGCAGGGCGACATCTCGCGCAATTTCGCCGATGCCGACGTGCTGGCCGTGACGAACATCGCCCGTCGTGTGCTGCACGAACAACTGCGGATGAAGCAGTTCATCCGCTTCCAGAAGGCGAAGGACGGCACCTATCTGGGCGTCGTCTCGCCCGACCACAACGTGCTGCCCATCATCACCGACCACTTTCAGGACCGCTTCAACGACCAGCCGTGGCTGATATACGATGCGAAGCGGCACTATGGCTACTACTATGATGGCCACGCCGCACCCATCCGCGTGACGTTCGAGGACGAGGCCGCGGTGCCGTTCGATTTATCGAGCGGAAAAATGAACGCCGCCGTGCTCAGCGACAACGACCAGCTGTTTCAGGACCTCTGGCGCACGTACTTCAAGGCCATCTGTATCCGGGAGCGCATGAATCCCCGCAAGCAGTTGCAGGACATGCCGCGCCGCTATTGGAAATACATGACAGAGAAGAATTAAAGAATTGAAGGATTGAAAAATTGAAGTTTGAAATATGACACAGCAATACGCATTATTCTTCGACATCGACGGCACGCTGGTGAGTTTCCAGACGCACGAGATTCCCGCGTCGACCATCCTCGCGCTGACGCAGGCCAAGGCCAACGGTTCGCGGGTATATATCGCCACGGGTCGTCCGCCGCTCATCATCACCAATCTGGGTGCCATCGAGTCCCTCATCGACGGCTACATCACCACCAACGGTGCGCTGTGCTATGTGGGCGACGAGATGGTGACGTGCCAGCCCATCGCCAAGGACTGCGTGATGACCTGCGTGGAGGACTGCCGCGAGCGGGGCAACAGCCTCATCGTCATCGGCAGGAAGGACGTGGCGGTGCTCGATGCCAAGGGCGACGTGGACCGCATCTTCCGTCAGATGCTGGCGGTGAAGAACCTCGACAAGGCCTCGCCCTTGGACGTCGTGCTCCAGCAGGACATCCGAGCCCGTGCTGATGGCCCGCATGCCGCAATGCGTCTCGGGCCGCTGGCATCCGGAGTTTACCGACATCACCGCCAACGGTGCCGACAAGGGCAAGGGTATCCTGGCGATGGCCCGCCACGAGGGCTTTGACGTCAGCCGCACGATGGCCTTCGGCGACGGCGGCAACGACACGTCGATGATTCTCCAGGCCGGCGTCGGCGTCGCCATGGGCAACGCCATCGATGCCCTCAAGCAACAGGCCGACTACGTCACCACTTCCGTCGACGACGACGGCATCCTGAACACCCTGCAACACTTTAACGTAATATGATGATGAAGAAAGCAATGATATGTATGCTGCTCCTGATGCCGTTGACGGCGTGGGCAGCGAAGAGTGATTTGAAACCACGATTGGTGGTATGTACGGACATCGCGCCAGCCGACGTGGAACCTGACGACATGGAGTCGATGGTGCGGCTGATGGCGTATGCCGATTGTTTTGAGATAGAGGCGCTGATTACGAGCGTAGGGTGGAACTGCGACCCGTATCCGTTGGAATGGCAGCAGTATCTGTTTCGCGTGATTACTGCCTATGGCAAGGACGTGCCTAACCTCATGCGACGCTCCGGTCAGAAGAGGTTCCTATCTTTGAAAAAAGAGAACGGCCATCAGGAACTTGGCTATTGGCCCAGTGCGGAGTACATCACGAGTCGTGCCGTCATGGGCAGCATGTATGGCGGTATCAAGGCCATAGGTGAGCGCAACGACTCGCCTGGCAGCGAACTGCTGATTCGCCTGGCTGACGAGGACGACCCGCGTCCCATCTACGTCGCCGCCTGGGGCGGGGCCAACACGCTGGCTCAGGCCATCTGGCGGGTGAAGCAGACGCGTTCGGCCGATGAAGTGAGGAACTTCGTCCGCAAGTTCCGCCTCTTCACCATCACCGACCAGGACATGAAATATGATATGCGCATGAACCGTGCCTACAGTTCGCACATGTGGCTGCGGAAGGACTTTCAGGACGACCTGCAGTTCATCTGGGACGAGGGCGCCTGGCAGGAGCAATGCGAACTGGGCAAGCAACACTGGGCTCAGCATCAGCAGCTTATCCAGGGCCATGGTGCGCTGGGCAAGGAATATCCCAACTACAAGTGGGGCGTGGAGGGCGACACGCCGAGTTTCCTCTACGTGATGCCCAACGGACTGAACGACCCCGAGGACCCGCATCAATGCGGTTGGGCGGGCTACCACGATCGCGCCCTCTGTGCTGACTCGCTCACCACGGCCTGGACCTCCTGGCAGGAACCCCTGCGCAGCATCAGTGTCGCCTACAAACGCCGCTTCTATCCCGACGAGCTCAACGACTTCTGCGCCCGTATGCAGTGGGCCGCCGAGGGCCGCGGCAATCTTAATCCTTATATCGTATTGTCTCCGCAGGTGCAGTTCGTTCCCCCGCTGACCCTCGAAGGAGCCTCAATAGCCATGCCCAACGACACGATGACCATCACCGTCCCTCCCGGTGTCAAGAAAGGCGATGTCTTCACCATTCGCATGGACGCCTCGAAATCCTTCGACCCCGATGGCGACGCCCTCACCTTCCTTTGGTGGCAGCAGCCGGAGATAGGCACAACGAAAGTGACGATTGACCAGACGGACCAGGCGATAGCAACCCTTCGCATCCCCGCCGATACGAAGAGCGATACCATCCACCTCATCTGCGAAGTCCACGACGACGGCCCTTTCCGCCTCGTCGCCTACCGCCGCATCATTATCGCTATCAAGCGGTAGAGCATTAAGAATTAATCCAATTTGAGATAAAGTCCCAAGCTTGGGACAATGCTCTTATTTTTGAAAAGAATAAAATCGACAGCTGGTAGAATTTTACATGGACTAAACCATACCAAAATCGGTATTGCTTGCCATAGTTCTTTATTATTTCAAGCTGTTAATCCAATTTGCGATGTCGCTGAGGACTTCGGGCGAGATGGTTTCCTCTATCTGGGAGTACTCGGTGACGAGACCCGTTTCGCAATGCTGGAAGAGGTGGTTCAGACCGGGGTATTCCTTGACGAGATGCTGCTTCGACTTCGGCAGCAAGCGCTCGATGGCCGTGAGGTTCTGCGAGGAGATGACCTGACAGTCGCGGTCGCCATTGAGGGCAAAGACTGGGCAGCGCGTGGCGGCGATGTCGGCAGAGGGGTCGTAGTCGATGAACCACTTCAGCCAGGGTATCTGCTGGACTTCGTCCTGCTGGCGGTATTTCTCGACGGTCATGTCGGCAGGCATTCCCGATAGCGACAGGATGCGGTTGCCCTGCGCCGCTAACAGCGTGTCGCCCTTGACACCAGGGCCCGCCAGCGAGACGATGAAGTCGGGGTATCCTTCCACGCTGTTGTCCCTTCCCTTCTTGCCACCGAGCATGAAGGCGATGAGTCCGCCCTCGCTGTGACCGAGGATGCCGACCTTGGAGAACTGTTTCGTGTTGCGCAGGTATTCCAGACCTGCCGCAGCATCGCGGGCAAAGTCCTCACTTGTGGCGTTCTTCACCTCGCCGCCCACGGAGGCGCCTGTAGCGCGGTCGTCGTAACGCAGCGTGGCAATGCCGTGACGCGCCAAGAAGTCGGCAATGACGAGGAAGGGCTTGTGCTGCATTAGTTCCTCGTCGCGGTTCTGCTGACCGCTGCCCGTAACCATCAGGACGACGGTCGGCTTCTGCTTCGCGTTCTTATCGTAACCCACGGGCCACGTCAGCGTGCCCACCAGCGTGGCAAGGTCGGTGGCATTGGGGAACATTACTTCTTCCGTCGTGTAGGGATACGGTTCCTTGGGCGTTTGCGGACGCTTCACTTCTGGCACTCCCCTCGTCAGCATCAGGGGCAGCGACATACCGTTTTGCGAAAAGGTGCCGTCAAGCGTGTCGTCCTTCAGCCGTGCGCGGTAGGTCATACCAATCTGTTCCACCTTCAAGGCCAGCGAGTCGTCGCTCAGGTATTCCTTATAGGCGGGAATGCCCTTCGCGCCCTGGTCGGGACTGTCGAACGACGCTATGACATAGCCGTCGCCCTGTTCCAGATGGAGTACCAACGTCAGCGACGCGGCACCGACGTTCAACTTGCCCGACCACGAACCGAGCAGGGCGGTGGTGGGATTAACCTGCGCCCATCCCGTCATTGCGACGAGGGCGAGGAGAATAGTAATGAGAGATTTCTTCATCATCATAAATGGAGGGAAGTCACTTCTTTGTTTTCTTGGTTTTACGCTGGCGCTTGGGTTTGACATCGCCTTCGCTCAGGGCATCGAGCATCGACATCTGCTTTTCGTGCAGGTAGTTGTCAACAGTAAAACCTTTCTCGGCCATCTTGACGAGCAGGTAGCGGCGGGCGAGCCACGTCTGCTTGAGGTCGGGCAGGGCGTTGTTGAGGCGGCGCGAGGCCTGCTTGTTGTTGGTCTCCACTTTGGCGGAGAGCTCGATGGGTTTGGCGAGGATGTCGCGCAACTGGTCGGCAAAGTATTCGGCACTACGGCGGACGCGGTCGAGGAAGTCGGCGTCGCGCAGGGACTCGATGGGCATCGTCTGAATCTTCTGCTGCCATTTGACGGCGACGTCGAGGATGCGCTGACGCAGGTCTTGCAGGGTCCTGTCGTGCAACTGCTTCAGCGAGGCGTGGCTGTGGTAGAAGAACTCGGCGAAGATGCGCACCATCGACTCTTCCATGGACAGGATGGCGCGGAAGTCGAAGAGCAGCATCAGCAGGTAGCGCTCGTACTCCTGCTTGAGCGCAGGCAATTGCTGGATGCTGCGCTCGGCCTCGCTCTCCTGCTGGGCGATGTACGAGTCTACGCGCTCGTCGTTGATGACGGCACGAGCGTCCAGGGGCGAGGCCAGCACCAGCCCTTCGAGCGTGCGGCAGCGGCTCAGGGCGACATACACCTGACCAGGGGCGAAACTCTGGTTGGCGTCGATGATGGCGCGCTCGAACGTTAGGCCCTGACTTTTATGAATGGTGATGGCCCACGCCAGTCTGAGCGGCAACTGCTTGAAGGTTCCCTGCACCTCGCTCTCAATCTCTCGCGTCTGTTCGTTCAGCGTATAGCGCGTGTTCTCCCATTCTAATGGCTCCACCTCGATGGCCTCTGCGTCGCCCTCACAAAAGACGGTGAGGCGATTGTCCGAGGCTTCCATCACACGCCCGATGCGACCATTATAATAATTGTGGTTGCCTGACGGGTCGTTCTTTACGAACATCACCTGCGCACCCTCCTTCAGCACCAGCGTCTCGGCGGTGGGGTAGGAGTATTCGGGGAACGTTCCGTTGACCTCAGCGCGATACTGGTACGAACGGCCGGGGAGCTTCTGCAGTTCGGACTCGTTGTAGAAGTTGGCGAGGTTGTTGTGGGTGGTCAGGCGGATATACGGTTCCTCGGGACGGGGGATGAACGTGGGCTGACAGCGACTGTTTAGCTTTACCAGCGCCTCTGCCGACGGATGCCCCTCGCGTATCTCGTTCAGGAGTGCGATGAACGACTCGTCCTGCTGGCGATAGACGTGGCTCAACTGGATGGTCACGTAGTCTATCTGCTGCAGCGCCTTCGAACCGAAGAAGTACGGCGTGTCGTAGAAGGGCTTCAGCATGCGCTCGTCCTCGGGCGTGACGACGGGCGTCAGCTGTGCCAGGTCGCCAATCATCAGCAACTGCATGCCGCCGAAGGGCTGTCCGTGTTCACGGAAGCGGCGCAGCACGGCATCGATGGCGTCGAGCAGGTCAGCACGCACCATCGATATCTCGTCGATGATGAGCAGGTCGGACGAGGCGATGATTTTCCGCTTCTCCTTGCCGAAGTCAAACTTGCTCTCGACCTTCGCGCCTGGCACGTAGGGCGAAAAGGGCAGCTGGAAGAACGAGTGGATGGTGACGCCACCCGCATTGATGGCCGCCACACCCGTCGGCGCCACCACGATGGGCCGCTTGCGCGAGTGCTCCATCACCGCCTTCAGGAATGTCGTCTTGCCCGTTCCCGCCTTGCCAGTTAAAAATATGCTGCGCCCCGTGCTCTCCACGAAGTCCCACGCCGTGCGCAGCTCGTTGTTTCGTTCCATAGCTATTGATTTTAGCCGCAAAGGTACAAAAAAATCCCTGATATCCATGCGGATGCCAGGGATTTTTTTATAGGGTTATGAATGATTATTTGTCCTTGAGATAGGCTGCGACCTTCTTGGCTGCGTCGCGACCGGAGGCGAGAGCGCGGACCACGAGGGAGGCGCCGCTCTGGGCATCGCCGCAGATGAAGACGTTCTCTGGATAGGCGGGGTGCTCAGGCTTGAGGAAGCCCATTGCCAGCAGCACCAGTTCGGCTTTGATGATTTCGGGCTTGCCCTTCTCCACCATGATGGGACGACCGCCCTTGGGATTCGGTTCCCAGTCGATTTCCTGTACCTTGACGCCAGTCAGCTTGCCGTTCTCGCCCAGGAATTCGAGGGTGTTGATGTTCCAGCGGCGGGTGCAGCCCTCTTCATGACTTGAGGTGGTCTTGAGGGTGCGAGGCCATTCGGGCCAGGGGTTCTGCGGATCTTCAGGACCTTCGACGGGCTTGGGCATAATTTCAATCTGCGTCACGCTCTTGCAACCCTGACGATGGGCGGTGCCGATGCAGTCGGAACCGGTGTCGCCGCCGCCGATGACGAGGACGTCCTTGCCCTTGGCGGTGATGCGCTCGTCCTTGCTGAACTCGATGCCTGCCAGCACGCGGTTTTGCTGCGAGAGCAGTTCGAGGGCGAAGTGGACACCTTTCAGTTCGCGACCAGGAGCCTTCAGGTCGCGGGCAGTGGGGGTGCCAGTGGAAATGACGATGGCATCGAACTGTTGTGCAAGCTGCTGTGACACAGCAGCAGACTCAACGGCCTCGCCGTAGCGGAATTCGATGCCTTCGGCCTCGAGGAGACGGAGTCGGCGGTCGATGAGAGCCTTGTTCAGCTTGAAGTTGGGGATGCCGTAGCGCAGTAAACCGCCGGCAGCTTCGTTCTTTTCGAAGACGGTGACGGTGTAGCCCATGTGGTTCAGGTCGTTGGCGGCAGCAAGGCCGGCAGGACCAGCGCCAATCACGGCAACACGTACCGGGGTGCTCGGTGCATCAGCGCCGGGAGCGGCAGGCTTCATGATGCGCTTGATATCGGTGCGGGGCTGGATAAAACCCTCCTGGAAGGCCATCTCGGTGATGGCAGCCTCGTCCTCGCGGTTGGTGGTAGGCTCGTGGTTGAAGCGATTCAGCACGCAGGCTTTCTCGCACAGGGCGGGACAGATGCGACCCGTGAACTCAGGGAAGGGGTTGGTCGAGTTCAGCAACTGGTAGGCCAACTCAAAATCGCCTTTATACAGGGCGTCATTCCACTCGGGAGCTTTGTTGCCCAGCGGACAAGCCCAATGGCAGAAGGGGACGCCACAGTCCATGCAGCGCGAAGCCTGCAGTTTGCGCTCGCGAGTGTTGAGCGTCTGCTCCACCTCGCCAAAGTCGTGGATTCTATCGTGAATCGGACGGTAACCCGCCTCCTGGCGGTGTATCTCTAAAAATGCTTTTGGATTTCCCATTTTTCTTTGTTTTTTGTTTTTTTAATTCTATTTTTCTCTCTCGCGGAACCTCCGCGAGCGTGCCAGAGCAGTTTTTCTCTCTCGCGGGCCGCCCGCGAGCATCCCTAGTAGTCGCGCTGGATGTCGGCAATCTTCTCGTGAAGTTTCTTCATCTTCTCCTCTTCGAGCACGCGCTTGTACTCGATAGGTACTACCTGGATGAAGTCCTCGATGTAGCGGTGCCAGTCGTCGAGCATACGACCTGCAAGGGCGCTGCCTGTGTGCAGATAGTGCTGACGGATGAGTTCCAGCAGTTCCTTGCGCGAGACGCTGTCCTCAACCAGCGAGAGTTCCACCATATCCATATTACAGAAGTAGTCGAACGTGTGGTCAGGGTCATAGACGTAAGCCACACCACCACTCATACCAGCGGCGAAGTTGCGGCCAGTCTTTCCTAATACCACCACGCGACCGCCTGTCATATACTCGCAGCAGTGGTCGCCAGCACCCTCGATGACGGCGATGGCACCAGAGTTGCGCACGCCGAAGCGCTCACCCACCTTACCATTGATGTAGAGTTCGCCAGAGGTCGCGCCATAGAGGCCAGTGTTACCAGCGATGATGTTTTCTTCGGCCTTGAAGTCGTCGCTGCGACGGGCAGGAGGCAGAATCGAGATGCGACCGCCCGAAAGGCCCTTACCAAAGTAGTCGTTGGTCTCGCCTTCGAGGCGCAAATCCAGACCCTTCACGGCGAAGGCACCGAAGCTCTGGCCTGCCGAGCCCTTGAACTTAATCTTAATGGTGCCGTCGGGCAGACCTGCCTCGCCATACTTCTGGGCGATGACACCGCTGAGCATGGTGGCCACAGCGCGGTCGGTATTCTTGATGGCGTAGTCGAGCGTCACCTCTTCCTGGTTCTCGATGGCCTTCTGTGCGGCACGTATCATCTCCTCGTCCTTCACACCTGTTACATTGGTGAATGCGCCGCGGTCCCAATAGAGGGCCTTATCCGTCTCGGGCTTGTGCAGCAGACGACCAAAGTCGATGGTCTTCTGCTTGTCGGTAGCGTTCTCGGTGTTTACCTCAATCAGTTCGGTGTGGCCGATAATCTCCTTCAGACTCTTTACACCTATTTCGGCCAGATATTCGCGCACCTGTTCAGCCAGGAAGGTGAAGAAGTTCACCACGTACTCAGCGCGTCCCTCGAAGTGCTTGCGCAACTCTGGGTTCTGCGTAGCCACACCCATCGGACAGGTATTTGTGTTACATTTCCTCATCATCACGCAGCCCAGCACGATGAGCGGCAGCGTACCAAACGAGAACTCGTCAGCACCCAGCATCGCCATGATGATGACGTCCTTCGCGGTCTTCAGCTGACCGTCGGTCTGCAGGCGTACCTGATTGCGCAGGCCGTTCATCACCAGCGTCTGCTGCGTCTCTGCGAGACCAATCTCAGGCGAGATACCTGCGAAGCGCATGCTCGAAGCAGGGCTGGCACCCGTACCACCCTCGGCACCTGAGATGACGATGAGGTCGGCCTTAGCCTTAGCCACACCAGCGGCAATGGTTCCTACACCACTCTCGGCTACCAGTTTTACGCTGACGGCAGCCGTGGGGTTGATGTTCTTCAGGTCGAAGATGAGCTGTGCCAGATCTTCGATACTATAAATGTCGTGATGAGGTGGGGGAGAGATGAGCGAGATGCCAGGGATGGCGTTACGCGTCTTGGCGATGATCTCGTTTACCTTGAAGCCGGGCAGTTGTCCACCCTCGCCAGGTTTAGCACCCTGTGCCACCTTAATCTGTATTTCTTCTGCATTCACCAGGTATTCGGCGGTGACACCAAAACGACCTGATGCAATCTGCTTGGTCTTGCTTGACAGGCTCACACCGTCCACTTCTGTGTGATAGCGGGCGTTGTCCTCGCCACCCTCACCAGTGTTGCTGCGAGCACCCAGCTTGTTCATCGCCAGCGCCAGTGCCTCATGGGCCTCGATGCTCAGGGCACCGAACGACATAGCACCTGTCACGAAATGCTTGACGATGCTCTCCACGGGCTCCACCTCGTCGATAGGTGTAGGCTTGGCGGCCTTCTTGAAACCGAAGAAGTCGCGGATGAAGATGGGGGATTCCTTTTCGTCTACAATCTTAGCCCAATCCTTGAACTTATCGTAATTGCCTTGGCGGGTAGCCAGTTGCAGCTTCGCGATGGTCTCTGGGTTCCAGGCATGCTTGATGCCATCCTTTCTCCACGAGAACTGTCCCTGGTTCTTCAGTACGTTTTCTCTGTAGGCAGCGGTTTTGCCGCTACCCACGCCCTCCTCATGCAGACGGATGGCATCCCTTGCAATCTCCTTCAGGCCCACGCCGCCGATGGTGCTCACCTCCGTGCCGAAGTAGCGGCGCAGCAGGTCTTCGCTCAGTCCGATGCTCTCGAAAATCTTTGCACCGCGATAACTGCGGATAGTCGAGATACCCATCTTCGACATAATCTTCTTCAGACCCTTATCCACCGCCTTGATATAGTGGGTTTCAGCCGTAGCGTAATCCTCCTGAATCTTGCCTTTCTTCACCAGGTCGTCCAGCACGGCGAAGGTCATATACGGACACAGCGCGCTGGCACCGTAGCCCAGTAGTAGGGCAGCGTGCATCACCTCGCGAATCTCACCACTCTCAACAATCAGGGCAGTCTGCACACGCTTACCTACGCTAATCAGATAATGGTGAACGGCGCTAACGGCCAACAGCGATGGGATGGCGGCGTGCGTCTCGTCGAGGTCGCGGTCGCTCAAGATGATGTAGTTAACACCCTCGTCCACGCTCTCCTCAGCCTTCTTGCACAAATCCTCGAGCGCCTGGCGCAGGCCTTCTTCGCCTTTCGCCATCTCGAAGAGAATCGGCAATTTCTTGGTATTAAAGCCCTTATAGCGGATGTTACAAAGTATGTCAAGTTGTGTGTTGGTCAGTACGGGTTGCGGCAGGCGTACCATCTTGCAGTTCGAGGCATCGGGCGTCAGGATGTTGGTTCCTACAGCACCGATATACTCCGTGAGTGACATGACGAGTTCTTCGCGGATGGGGTCGATAGCAGGGTTCGTCACCTGCGCGAACTGCTGACGGAAGTAGTTGAACAGCACCTGCGGACGGTCGCTGATGACGGCCAGCGGCGTGTCGTTACCCATTGCTGCCACAGGCTCTTGTCCGGCAGTGGCCATAGGGATGATGGTCTTGTCGATATCCTCCTGACCGAAGCCGAAGGTCACCAACTTGCTTTGCAAATCACTCACGCCATTGTCCACATGACGTCCGCTCTTCAACTTCTCCAGCTGTACGCGGTTTTCGTTCAGCCACTCGCGGTAAGGATGTGCCTTGGCCAGCTTCTCCTTAATCTCGCCGTCGTAGTATATCTTGCCCTCCTGCGTGTCAATCAGCAGAATCTTACCGGGCTGCAAGCGTCCCTTCGACACCACGTCGCCTGGCTCAAAGTCCATGACGCCCACCTCAGAGGCTACCACCATCATACCCTGCTTGGTAATGGTGTAGCGGCTGGGGCGCAGACCATTTCTATCCAGCATACCGCCTGCATAGCGACCATCGCTAAACAGCAGCGCAGCAGGACCGTCCCACGGCTCCATCAGAATAGAGTGGTATTCGTAGAACGCTTTCAGGTCCTCGGAAATCGGGTTCTTATCGTTAAAGCTCTCAGGCACCAGAATAGCCATCGCCTGCGGCAACGAGAGTCCGCTCATCATCAGAAATTCAAACACATTATCCAGCGAGGCCGAATCGCTCATGCCGTCCTGTACGATGGGGCGCAGGTCCTTGATGTCGCCCAGCGCCTCGCTGCTCAGTACGCTCTCGCGAGCCTTCATCCAACCGCGGTTACCACGAATGGTATTGATTTCGCCGTTGTGCGCCAACAGACGGAACGGCTGTGCCAACTTCCATTTGGGGAAGGTATTCGTCGAGAAACGCGAGTGAACCAGTGCCAGTCCGCTCGTAAAGTAGTCGTTCGACAAATCAGGGAAATAGCGACGCAGCTGTCCGCTGGTCAGCATGCCCTTGTAGATAATATTCTTGCTCGACAGCGAACAAAGATAGAAGTCCTCGTTGTCGATGCGGTTTTCGATACGTTTGCGTACCTTATATAATATACGCTCGAAAACAGGCACATCGTCTTCCGATACACCCGTCACGAAAATCTGCTTGATATCCGGTTCCACCTCGCGGGCGGCAACACCCAGCACCTCAGGATTCTTGGGCACCGTGCGCAGATGCATCAGCTGTAGGCCCTCGCGCTCAATCTCCTCAATCATCACGCTCAGTATCTGCTGCTGGGCCTGCTCGTCCTTCGGCAGGAACACCAGTCCTGTGCCGTACTTACCCTTTTCAGGTACGGGGATACCCTGCAACAGAATAAACTCGTGGGGTATCTGTACCATGATACCCGCACCATCACCGGTCTTGTCGCGTGTCTCGGCGCCACGGTGTTCCATGTTCTCAAGCACTTTCAGTGCATTGTCAACCAGTTCATGACTTTTACCGCCGTGGATATTTACCACCATACCCACGCCGCAAGCATCATGCTCATAGTCACTCTGGTAGAGTCCTTTGTTGATTTTACATTTTGTCATATTATCCTTACTTTTACTTTCTCTTTGTCTATTTTCGGCTGCAAAGGTAGTACAAATTGTCGGAATAGCCAAGGATTTGCTTTCCTTTTTTCATGTTTATTGGTGTCGTAGTTGTCATTTTGCACGTTTCTCCCGCCTTTTCCTGTCAATTCGTCAACTTTCAGCCCCTCTGCACTCCCCGTTTCCTTACATTTTGACAATTGTGTTCGTTTTTAACAATCAAAATGACAGCTCAGTGGCAGCTCTTCTTTTGAATCGTCGTACCTTTGCAAAAAATTTTTTGGTGTGTCAACCGTATAGAAAAAAATAAGGTATTATGAAGGTAAAAAGACGTTGGATTATCCTGATGACGGCGATGACGCTCATCGCTCTGGCAGGATTGGCGGTAGGCGAGCCTACCTTTGAGTGTGACTGGTCGGTGATCTCCGCGGCTGATGTAGCCTGGCTGATCACGGCCACCATTTTTGTGTTGATGATGACGCCCGGACTGTCATTCTTCTACGGCGGTATGGTGGGGGCCAAGAATGTCATCTCCACCATGTTGCAGTCGTTCATTGCGATGGGACTGATTTCCGTCCTCTGGGTGGTGGTCGGCTTCTCGCTGTGCTTTGGCGACGACATCGGCGGTGTGATTGGTAATCCTCTGACGTTCCTGATGTTCCAGAACGTAGGCGCTGAGGTCTATACTACGCCTGCCGGCAACGTGCTGGGTGGTGCCACCATTCCCCTGGCGCTCTTCGCCCTGTTCCAGATGAAGTTCGCCATCATCACCCCGTCATTGATCACGGGTTCGTTTGCCGAACGTGTGCGCTTCTCGGCCTACATGTTCTTCATGATGTTCTTCTTCTTTATTATATATTGTCCGCTCGCGCACATGACGTGGCATCCAGAGGGACTCTTTATGAAGTGGGGCGTCATCGACTTCGCAGGCGGTATCGTGGTGCATGCATCATCGGGTATCGCAGCCCTGGCGGGAGCCATCTTC
>CACXAG010000072.1 GCA_902765585.1 uncultured Prevotellaceae bacterium | reverse complement strand
TGGACATCATCAACAGCGAAGAGCCGGACGCTGTCCTTATTGCGGGCGACATCATCGACGGTAGCATGCGCCCCATCATGGAAGAGCACATGGCGGAGGAGTTCCGCCGACTGAAGGCTCCCGTCTATGCCTGTCTGGGCAACCACGAATACTTTAGTGGCGAACCCGCGGCGGAACAGTTCTATCACGATGCGGGCATTCACCTGTTGCGCGACAGTGCTGTAATCGTTGGTGACCTGTGCATCATCGGGCGTGATGACCGCATGAATCCCCACCGCAAAAACCTGGCGGCCCTCATGAAACATGAAAATTCTTCCTCCACTGTCCACCCGTCGCCCTCTACCCAGTTCACCATCCTGCTGGACCATCAGCCCTACCATCTGGAGCAGGCAGAGCGTGCTGGTATTGACTTCCAGTTCAGCGGCCACACGCATCACGGACAGGTGTGGCCTATCTCCTGGATTACGGATCATGTCTATGAGTGTTCCTTTGGCGAGTACCAACGCGGCAACACCCGCTACTATATCAGCAGCGGCCTGGGCATTTGGGGCGGCAAATTCCGCATCGGCACACGCTCAGAATATGTGGTACTCAACGTCCAACGGTAATAATTCAATGTTCAACGTTCAATGTTCAACGTCACAGGCTCTGCATGTCGTTCAACCTCTTGTAGTAGCCGTCGATAGACAGCAGCTGCTCGTGGGTGCCGCGTTCTACGATGCGGCCATCGTGCAGCACGCAAATCTCGTCGGCATTCTTGATGGTTGACAGACGGTGGGCAATGGCTACCGTGGTGCGCGTCTTCATCAGTCGCTCCAAAGCATCCTGCACCAGTCGTTCGCTCTCGGTGTCCAAGGCCGACGTGGCCTCGTCGAGAATGAGGATGGGCGGGTTCTTCAGGATGGCGCGGGCTATCGAGACGCGCTGGCGCTGACCGCCTGAGAGGCGTCCGCCGCGGTCACCGATATTGGTCTCAAAACCGTGCTCCGACTGCATGATGAAGTCGTAGGCATTGGCTATTTTGGCAGCTTCGGCAATCTGCTCGTCGGTGGCATTGTCGACGCCAAACGAGATATTGTTGCGGAAGGAGTCGTTGAAAAGGATGGCCTCCTGGTTGACGTTGCCGATGAGCTGGCGCAGGTCCTGCACGCCGAGGTCGCGCACGTTGATGCCGTCGATGAGCACCTCGCCCTCCTGCACGTCGTAGTAGCGGGGGATGAGGTCGACAAGCGTCGACTTGCCCGAGCCAGACTGTCCCACGATGGCGATGGTCTTACCCTTGGGGATGGTGAGGTTGATGTTGCGCAGCACCCACTGCTCGCCATAGCGGAACGACACGTTGCGGAACTCTATCTGATGTTCGAAGGTCTTGAGCTGTTTGGGGTGCACGGGATCCTTGATAGTGTTCTCAGCCAGCAGAATCTTGTCGATGCGCTCCATTGAGGCCAGCCCCTTTGGGATGTTGTAGCCCACTTTCGACACCTCCTTTAGCGGGTTGATGATGCTGTAGAGGATGACCATATAATAGATAAAGGTGGGGCCGGACAGCGATTGGTTGTTCAGCACCAGCACGCCGCCGAACCACAGCACGATGACAATCATACATGTACCTAAGAACTCTGACAGCGGATGCCCGAGGTTCTGGCGGATGTTCACCCACATGATGTCGTGGCGGTAGGTGGAGTTGATGTTGTTGAATTTGTCGCGCATCTTGCCCTCAGCACAGAAGGCCTTGATGATGCGCAGGCCGCCCAGCGTCTCGTCGACGACGGTCATCGTGTCGCTCCACAGTGCTTGTGCCTTGATGCTCTGTGCCTTCAGCTTGCGGCCTATCCAGCCCATGAACCACCCGATAAGGGGGATGATGACGATGGAGAACAGCGTCAGCTGCCACGAGATGACAATCAGGGTCACAAAGTAGGAAATGATGAGGATGGGGTTCTTGAACATCAGGTCGAGGCTGGACATGATGCTGACCTCCACCTCCTGCACGTCACCCGTCATACGGGCGATGATGTCACCCTTACGCTCCTCGGTGAAGAAGCCTAACGGCAGGCGCACAATCTTGTTGTAAAGCTGGTTGCGCATGTCGCGCACGACACCGGTACGAATGGGGACTACGCTGGCTGAGGCCAAGAAGTAGGCCAGCGTCTTCAGCAGGGTGGTGACAATGAGGAACAGTCCGATGAAGAGCAGCGTCGTCGTCGACCCTACGTCGGTGATGAAGTAGTTAATGTAGTAGTAGACGTTATTGACGGCTACCTCCTGCAGGCTGCCGTCGCTCCAACTCATCAGTTCGGTGGCGGGCACGGCATCCTCCGTCTTGAACAGAATCTGCAAGATCGGTATCAGTGCTGCAAACGAGAAAATGTTGAGCAGTGCCGATAGGATGTTGAACACTATCGACAGGACGATGTATTTCTTATAAGGAGGCACAAAGCGCCTCAGGACTCGCATAAACTCTTTCATGGGACAATTATTTCACTATTTGACTATTGCTTCGCCAAGCAGTGTGGCGCTGGTGCTGCTTGTTATTCTGACGCGGACGGTTTCGCCGATGTGGTGCGAACCTTTGGGGATGACTACGGCCTTGTTCTGCTCTGTACGACCCATCAGCTGTTCGCGGCTGCGCTTGGAGAAACCCTCTATGAGGACGTCAAACTCCTTGCCCTCGTCTTTCTTGTTCTGCTGGGCGGAGATGTCGGTCTGCAGGGCGATGAGTTCGTTCAGCCGGCGGATTTTCACGTCCTCGGGCACGTCGTCGGGCAGGTGCTTCGAGGCATAGGTTCCTGGACGCTCCGAGTATTTGAACATAAACGCTGAGTCGTAGCCCACCTCGCGCATCAGGCTGAGGCTGAGCTGGTGGTCTTCCTCCGTCTCGCTATGGTAGCCTACGAAGATGTCGGTCGACAGGCCGCAGTCAGGAATGATGCGGCGGATGGCCTCTACGCGTCCCAAGTACCACTCGCGGGTGTACTTGCGGTTCATCAGCTTCAGAATTCGGTCGCTGCCGCTCTGCACGGGCAGGTGGATATGTTTGCAGACGTTGGGCATCTCAGCAATGACGCGTAGCGTTTCGTCACTCATGTCCTTGGGGTGGCTGGTAGTGAAACGGATGCGCATCTCAGGGGCTTCCTCGGCCACGCGGCGCAGCAATTCGGGGAAGAGTATTCTTTCATCTCTCACCTCTCTCCGCTCACCACTATACGAGTTCACGTTCTGTCCCAGCAGCGTCACCTCCTTGAAGCCGCGGTCGCGCAGATCGCGCACCTCACGCAGGATGCTCTCTACGTCACGGCTGCGCTCACGGCCACGGGTATAGGGCACGATGCAGTAGTGGCAGAAGTTGTTGCAGCCGCGCATGATGCTGACAAAACCGCCTATCCTGGCTCCGTGCAGGCGCTGCGGCACGATGTCCTTGTAGGTCTCGCTGGTCGACAGCTCGATGTTGATGGCTTTGTGGCCGCCCTCGGCCTGTGCGATGAGGTCGGGTAGGCTGAGATAGGCATCAGGACCTGCCACCAGGTCGCAGTGGTGATTTTCCAGCAGGTCATCCTTGACGCGTTCGGCCATGCAGCCTAAGACGCCGATGATGAGGGGATTGACGACATCATTTTTTTTACTTTTTAACCTTTTTACCTTTTCGCCTTTCAATGCCTCCAAGCGGTGAAATATCTTCTGTTCGGCATTGTCGCGCACGGAACAAGTGTTCAGAAATACGGCATCGGCATCGTCTAACGTCTCCGTAGGCTCATAGCCCGCCATCTGCATCACGCTGGCAACGACCTCCGAGTCGGCAACGTTCATCTGGCATCCGTAAGTCTCGATGTATAGCTTTTTCATTATCTTTTTTCTTTTCGGCTGCAAAGTTACGCATTTTTTTCGTAACTTTGCACCTTGAATCACAAAACTGACTATGGAACTAATAAAAAACAAAGAATTTGGTGGTGAGCGACCGCTGTTTGCCACCCACGACCTGCGACTGGAAAACGTCATCATCACAGATGGCGAGAGTGGCATCAAGCAATGCCAGAACATGGAAGCCCAGCACTGCCGCTTCTATGGTAAGTATCCTTGGTGGCATGTCGACGGCGCCGTTATCGAGGACTGTTATTTTGCCGTAGGTTCGCGTTCGGCCATCTGGTACACCAACGACCTGGTGATGCGCCGCTGCCGTATTGACGGCCCGAAGTTCTTCCGCGAAATGCGCAACGTGGAGTTAGAGGATGTCAACATCGTGGATGCCGACGAGACCTTCTGGAAGGTCAACGGCCTGCGCCTGAAGAATGTCACCCTGCATGGGGGCACCTATCCTTTTATGTTTAGCGAGAATATCTACGTCGACGGCCTCAATAGCGATGCCAAGTACGTGTTCCAATATTGCAAAAATGTCGAGGTACACAATGCCCGCATCCTGACCAAGGACTCCTTCTGGGAGTGCGAGAACGTCACCGTCTATGATTCCGACCTCGACGGCGAATACCTGGCGTGGCATTCCAAGAACGTGCGTCTCGTCAACTGCCACTTAGCTGGAGAGCAGTTGCTGTGCTATGTTCAGAACCTCGTACTGGAAAACTGCACCTTCGACGCTGCCTGCGACCGCGTCTTCGAGTATTCCACCGTTCAGGCCGACATCCGCGGCCACATCGAGAATATCAAGAACCCCACCAGCGGTCATATTGTCGCCGACTCCATCGGTAGCATCACCATCGACGAGAACGTGCGCCAGCCGAATGACTGTGTCATAGAGGTGAGAGGTAAGAAGTAAGAGATAAGAAAGAATGATGCATTTTGATTTCGATCAGATTATAGAGAGAAAGAATACCGGCTGTGTAAAGTGGGATGAAAGTCCTGCCGTTAATCCTGCGCTCGGCAGGAAAACCGCCGAGGACATCATCCCCCTTTGGGTGGCTGATATGGACTTTGCCGTGGCCCCAGCCATTCAGGAGGCTATCCGCCGTCGTGCCCTGCACCCCGTTTTCGGCTACACTCACGTGGGCGACGACTATTATGATGCCATCATTTCCTGGTTTGACCGTCGCCATCACTGGCACATCAAGCGTGAGCATATCCTGTATACTACGGGCGTCGTGCCTGCCATGTCGTGTGCCATCAAGGCCCTCGCTATGCCAGGCGAGCGCGTACTCATCCTCTCTCCCGACTACAATTGCTTCTTCTCCTCCATCCGCAACAACGGCTGCGAGGTCCTTGAAAGTATGTTGCTCCTCAATCGCAACAATCAAGAGCCCTTCCTCAGTTGCAACATACAAGAGCACTTCTCCGTTGACTGGGCCGCTTTCGAGGCCCATTGCGCCGATGACAAAACAACCGTCTTCCTGCTCTGTAACCCCCATAACCCCACGGGCCGTGTCTGGACTCGCGAAGAATTGCAGCGCATGGCCGACATCTGTCATCGCCACCATGTGCGCATTGTCAGCGATGAAATCCATTGCGAGCTCATCATGCCCGGACACACGTTCTGTCCTATGGCTACCGTCGATGCTGATGCCGTCATCCTGAACTCGCCGTCGAAGTCGTTCAATACGGCGGGACTCCAGATAGCTAACATCGTCTGTCGCGATGCCGAGACGCGTCGCCGCATCGACCGCGCCATCAACATCAACGAAGTGTGTGATGTCAACCCCTTCGCCCCTGAGGCTCTCAAGGCGGCCTATAACGACAGCGAAGCGTGGCTCGGCGCCCTTAACGGCTATCTTTGGGACAACTACCAGGCCCTCAGCGCCTTCTGCGCCGACCACCTTCCCCATTGGCGGGTGATGCCCCTGGAGGGCACCTACCTCGTCTGGGTCGACGTCTCCCTTTGCTGCAACAGTGTTGCAGCCTACACGGACAGTATCCTGCGCTCCACCGGTGTCTGGCTGAACCCCGGCACTATGTATGGTCCCGTCAGTGGCGAGGGCTATGTGCGTATCAACATCGCCTGCCCACGTAGCCGCCTTCTCGACGCCCTCCGGCGCATTTCCGAATACAACAAACAATCAATAACATCGATACATGAAAAAGAATGAAGTAAACCTATGGTCGGTCACTTGGGGCATCCTTATGGCCGTCCTCTTCTCGGCAGCTGCCGCCTACCTCGGCCTGAAGGTCGGACAGGTCTTTGAGGCTGCCATCCCCATCGCCATCATCGCCGTCGGCGTTTCGGCAGCCGCCAAGCGCAGCAATGCCTTGCGCGAGAACGTTATCATCCAGTCAATCGGCGCCTGTTCGGGAGCCGTCGTGGCAGGTGCCATCTTCACCCTGCCGGCTATCTACATCCTCCAGGCCAAATACCCGGAGATGTCAGCCGACTTCCTGAAGATTTTCATCGCTTCGCTGTTAGGCGGTGTCCTGGGCATCCTGTTCCTCATCCCCTTCCGCCGCTATTTCGTCGAGGCACCGCAGGAGCAGTTCCCCTTCCCCGAGGCCACAGCCACCACGCAAGTGCTGAAGAGCGGCGACACGGGAGGTGATAGTGTGGAAAGTGGTTCCACCGCCAGCAGTCAGGCCAAGCCCCTGCTCTTTGCCGGCCTTATTGGCGGTCTCTACGACTTTATCGTCGCCACCTTCGGCTGGTGGAACGAGAATGTCACGTCGCGTATGCTGCCCTTTGGCGACGACCTCGCCGACCGTGCCAAACTCGTCTTCAAGAACAATACTGGCGCTGCCGTCCTCGGCTTGGGTTATATCATCGGTTTCCGCTATGCCCTCATCATCACACTGGGCTCGTTGTTCGTTTGGTGGCTCGTCGTGCCGGGCATGGCACTGCTCTTCCCAGATACCGTGCTCAATCAATGGAACCCCGCCGTCACCACTGCCGTCGGTGACATGTCGCCTGAGCAGATCTTCGTCACCTACGGCAAGAGTATCGGCATCGGCGCCATCGCTATGGCTGGCATCATCGGTATCATCAAGTCGTGGGGCGTCATCAAGAGCGCCGTCGGGCTGGCTACGAAAGCGACGGATGCCAGCGGGGAAACTGCCAGCAACAAACAGGCCGACCTGCCCTTCCGCTTCATCGCCATTGCTGCTGTGGTAACCCTTATCGTCACCTTCCTTTTCTTCTGGTTTGGTGTCATGGACGGCAACCTGCTGTTTGCTGCCGTTGCCATCATTCTGACGGCTGTCATTGCCTTCCTCTTCACCACCGTAGCAGCCAACGCCATTGCCATCGTAGGCTCTAACCCCGTCAGCGGCATGACGCTGATGACGCTCATCCTGGCGTCTGTTGTCCTGGTGGCAGTGGGCCTGAAGGGCACGGGTGGTATGGTGGCAGCGTTTCTCATGGGCGGTGTCGTCTGTACGGCACTCTCCATGGCCGGCAGTTTCATCACTGACCTGAAGATTGGTTACTGGTGCGGCACACAACCCCGCAAGCAGGAGACATGGAAGTTCTTAGGTACGCTGGTCAGTGCTGCCACCGTGGGCGGCGTCATGATGTTGCTTAACGAGACCTATGGCTTTGCCTCTGGGACGCTGGCTGCTCCGCAGGCTAATGCGATGGCGGCTGTCATCGACCCCCTGATGAATGGTGTCGGCGCACCCTGGGCGCTCTATGCCATCGGTGCCGTCATCGCTGTCGTGCTGACGCTCTGCAAGGTGCCAGCTCTGGCCTTTGCCTTGGGTATGTTCATTCCTATGGAGCTGAACGTGCCGCTGGTCATCGGCGGTGCCATCAACTGGTATGTCACCACGCGCTCGAAGGATGCCGAGGTCAACAAGGCCCGTGGCGAGAAGGGTAATCTCCTGGCCTCCGGCTTCATTGCTGGCGGTGCCCTAATGGGTGTCATTAGTGCCCTGTTGCGCTTTGGTGGTATCTCGTTCGACTACGCTGCCTGGTGGGCGAACCCTCTCTCTGAGGTCTGCTCGCTCGTGGCATACATCCTGTTAATCATCTACTTCATCAAAGCTACCAAGAAATGAAAAAAACATTGTTCCTCCTGACGATGCTGTCTTTGTCGATGACGGTCTTTGCCCAGAAATCCAGTGATAGTAAGGCCATAAAGCCTGGGCAGGGCTACGAAATCAACCTGTGGCCCGAGGGGCCGCGTAGTAGCAACGGCGACCCCGAGGATGTCGCCAAGGTCACCGTCTTCCTGCCCAACGAGAAGCGGGCCACCGGACGTGCTATTGTCTGCTGTCCGGGTGGCGGCTACACTCATTTAGCCATGGAGCACGAGGGCCTGCAGTGGGCACCGTTCTTCAACGAACAGGGCATTGCCCTCATCGTGCTGAAGTACCGTATGCCGCACGGGGCTTATCAGGTGCCTGCCGAGGATGCCGAACAGGCCATCCGTCTGGTGCGCCAGCATGCCGACGAGTGGCACATCAACACCAAGGACGTCGGCATCATGGGCTTCTCTGCCGGTGGTCATCTGGCGTCTACCGTAGCCACTAAAGCCACGGGTCAGGCTGCGCCCAACTTCCAGATACTCTTCTATCCTGTTATCTCTATGGAGCAGGGTGTCACCCATCAAGGTTCGCGTGAAAATCTGTTAGGCAAGAGTCCCAAGCGCAAGCTCGTCAACGAGTACTGCAACGAGCAGCACGTCTCCAAGCACACGCCGAGAGCCTTCATCGTTCTGGCTAACGACGACCGTGCCGTACCGCCCGTCAACAGCATCAACTACTACGAGGAGCTTTATGCCCATAACGTGCCTACCGCATTCCATGTCTACCCCTCTGGCGGTCATGGCTTCGGCATCCGTCAGAGCTTCACCTACCACCTCGAGATGATGCTTGAACTAAAGGCTTGGCTCCGCAGCTTCTGACGTCCTGCTGAACGCTTCAGACTACAACGTCATAAAATCTCCGTTGTCGTTACAGCAGGTTTTTGATGGCTTGGTTGAGATCTTTGATAGTCTGTGAGCGGCCTACGATGTTGTTGCCGCGGTCAATGAGGAAATACTCGGGGACGGCTTGAACGTTGTAAATGGTGAGGAACGACTGGTTGCCGTCGGCGCGGACGCTGATCCAGGGTAGGGCAGCGGTCTGCTGCTTCCAGAAGTGCTCGTCGCCGTCGAGGCTGACCTGGTAAACCTCAAAGCCCTGGGCGCTGTACTTGTTATACAGTTCGCGCAGCTGCAGGATGCGGGCAGGGGAGGTTTCGGTGGCAAAGACATGGAAGTCGAGCAGCACCACCTTGCCCTTCAAGTCGGTGAGGTGGCGCATCTGCCCCTTGTTGTCGCGTAGGCCGATGTCGATGATTCCGGCCTCCTGGATCTTCGACGGGTCGATGGTCTGGGCGTTGGCGGCATCGGCAATACGCACGTTCTTCATACCCTCGATGGCGATGTTATGCAGGTTGCGGCCTCGCTCAGCCTCAGGCCAGAAGGTGTCCCAGCTGGTGGCCACGGCGGCGAACACCTTGATGTCGTCGCGGTTGGTGCGCGGGTTGAAAAGCAGCATGTTGCCCAAAGTCTGGAACAGGGCGAAGTAGGAGTATGCCTTGCCCGGTTCGGCAAAGATGTACTGCTTCTTCACCTCCTGCTTGTATTGATTAATCATCGACAGGATGCTGTCGTTGACTTGGTCGACGGTCAGGGCCTGGTTGCGGCTGACGGCGATGGCACGCTGCTGCAGGCCCATCTGCTTAAGGGCCAGCTCCTTGATCTTGGCACAGTTGTCGGAACCAGTGACCTCATAGTTGGTGGCCATCTGCGGATAAGCACCCTTGATGGTGACCGTCTCGGTGCTGTCGATGGAAAGCGAGATAATCTGGTCGCTGATGCGCAGGCGGTAGAATTCAGGTGCCTCGGGCTGTTCGCCGCTGAAGCTGAAGTCGCCGGCATCACCCAGCCGTACCGAGTCGAGCACGACGGGGCCAGTGAGACTGATGTTCTCGAAGTAGAGTACAGAGTCCTTGGCATTGGTTATCTGACCTTCCACATGGAATTTCTTCTGGCTGCACGAGGCCGTAGACAGAATGGCCAGCGCAGCAATGACGTATTTGATATTCTTCATGACGTGTTTTTTTTATTTTTGGCTGCAAAATTACAAAATAATTATGAATTATGAATTGTGTATTATGAATTATTTAGTAATTTTGCAGCCACGATGAAGATAGGAACGATAGACTTGGGCGAACGGCCCGTGCTTCTGGCACCGATGGAGGACGTGACGGACATCGGCTTCCGTATGCTGTGCAAGCGCTTCGGAGCGGCTATGGTATACACGGAATTCGTGTCCGCCGAGGCCTTGGTGCGCGACGTGAAGTCGACGGTGAAGAAACTTACCATCAGCGACGATGAGCGCCCCGTAGGCATCCAGATATATGGCCGCGACACTGATGCCGTGGTGGAGGCGGCAAGGATCGTGGAGCAGGCTGGCCCCGACGTGATAGACCTGAACTTCGGCTGTCCGGTGAAAAAAGTGGCTGGCAAAGGCGCAGGGGCAGGCATGTTGCAGAACATCCCCAAGCTGTTGGAGATTACGCGGAAGGTGGTGGATGCCGTCCGCGTGCCCGTGACGGTGAAGACACGCTTGGGCTGGAACCACGAGCAGCTCATCATCACCACGCTGGCTGAGCAACTGCAGGACTGCGGCATACAGGCGCTGACCATCCACGGTCGCACCCGTTCGCAGATGTATACCGGCAATGCCGATTGGACACTCATCGGCGAGGTGAAGCGCAACCCCCGCATCCACATCCCCATCATTGGCAATGGCGACATCAAGTCGCTCGACGATGCCGACCGCGCCTTCGACGAGTATGGCGTCGACGGTGTCATGATAGGTCGGGCGACGTTCGGCTGTCCGTGGCTCTTCACCCGCCGCGAGCTGACATTGGACGAGAAGATAGACATCCTGGAGGAGCAGCTGCGCATCAACGTAGAGCGCATCGACGAGTACCGCGGCATCCTGCACACCCGCCGCCACCTGGCCGCCACACCCGTCTTCAAGGGCATTCCCAACTTCCGCGAAACGCGCATAAAAATGCTGCGGGCAGAGAAGATGGACGAGCTGTTGGACATCCTGGACGGCTGTCGCAAACAACTGCTTTTGCAACGTTGACTTTACAAAGAACCGTGCCCATATAGGCCCGACAGAAAGCAGTAAGAGAATTTTAAGAATTATTACACATAAAAAACACGAATTCTGATTCATGTTTTATGAATTATTTCGTATCTTTGCAGACAAATTGTAACAAATAGTTAAAACGTAAATTACTATGGCATTTTTAACGAATGACAAACTGACCATCGTCGGCGCAGCCGGTATGATTGGTTCAAACATGGCTCAGAGTGCCCTGATGATGGGTCTGACAAGTGAAATCTGTCTCTACGACGTCTTCTCACCCGAGGGTGTGGCAGAGGAAATGCGCCAGAGCGGCTTCGACAACGTGAATATCGTTGCCACAACGAATGCCGAGGAGGCTTTTCGCGGCGCTAAGTACATCATCTCCAGCGGTGGAGCTCCCCGTAAGGCTGGCATGACCCGCGAGGACCTGCTGGCAGGCAACTGCAAGATTGCCGAGGAGTTGGGCCAGAACATCAAGAAGTACTGTCCTGACGTGAAGCACGTCGTCATCATCTTCAATCCCGCTGACCTCACTGGTCTGGTAACGCTGCTCTACTCGGGCTTGAAACCCGGTCAGGTGACGACCCTCGCTGGTCTGGACACCACCCGTCTGCAGTCGGCTCTGGCCAAGAAGTTCGGCGTGATGCAGAGCGAGATTACGGGTTGTGCTACCTACGGTGGCCACGGTGAGCAGATGGCCGTCTTCGGCAGCCATGTGGAGATTGCTGGTCGCAAGCTGACTGACATCATCGGCACCGACGAGTTCCCCGCCGAGGAGTGGGAGCAGATGAAGATTGACGTCACCAAGGGTGGTGCCAAGATTATTGAACTGCGCGGACGCAGCTCGTTCCAGAGCCCCTCGTACCTCAGCGTCGAGATGATTCGTGCCGCTATGGGTGGTGAGCCTTTCCGCTTCCCCGTAGGCACCTATGTCAAGACCGACAAGTACGACCACATCATGATGGCCATGAAGACCACTATGACCGCCGAGGGTGCTAAGTTTGAGGTTCCCCAGGGCACGCCCGAGGAGAACGCTAAGCTGGACCAGAGCTACGAGCACCTGTGCAAGATGCGCGACGAGCTGGTGACGCTGAACATTGTGCCGCCCGTCAGCGAGTGGAACAAGATCAATCCGAACCTGTAGACTACGGTTTTTGAACAACGAATTACACGAATTTCACGAATTAATGCTACGCACAGCCTAAATTCGTGAAATTCGTGTA
>CACXAG010000071.1 GCA_902765585.1 uncultured Prevotellaceae bacterium | reverse complement strand
AGTCAGCCGGTGTGATGCTTTTTTCTCGTTTTCCTTTGGTATTACGACAATTATGGTAATTAGTTTCCAAAAAGAATCATTAGGGAAATTATGTTTTTCTCGAAATGGGACTCTTTTTTCCTGCCGTGGGACGGTCGTTTCCTGAAAAAAGACTACTTTTGCAGACGAATTCAAACAAAAACATTGCTTATGGACATGACACTTATCTTCACAGTAGCGTTAGCCGCCGCCCTGATAGTGGTGGTGCTGGCACTGGTGGTAATCATTATATACCAGCGTTGGCGTATTGGCGACCAAAACGTCTTCATCGAGCGCTTCATCCGTCAGAACGAAGAGCAGCGCCAGAAGATGAGGAAAGCAGGAATTGCATAATCATTTTAACCCAATAAAAAAACTAAAGTATGAAAAAGATTTTGATGACTATCGCAGCCGTCCTTTGCTGCGCAATGACAACGACAGTATTCACCTCCTGCGGCGGCGACGACGACAGCAGCACGCCTGCCCAGCCCAAGATTGTGGCCTATCAGGTAGACTACAGCCTTGAGTTCCCCAAAGAAACAACTCAAAGCACGGGTGTTTTCGGCAACGTATACCTGCTTTGCGATAAGATTGAGGTAGGATATATTGACGAAAACGGACTGGAACAAAGAGAAGTGGTCAATAATGGGAAATGGAGCAAGTCTGTTACCTATAAGAATAGCCTTGACGGCTATCTCAAGATCTATCTGACCAAGCCTTCCAACCTTGATATCGAGAGCCTGCCTTACGACCGTTACACCAACAGCGTTACGTCTACGCCAACCGCGATGTTGCAGGGCATAACCGCCATTTACAATAACGGTACAAAGGAGAGTGGCACTGTCAGCAACATCAATATCGGCCAGCCAACCTCATCGATAGCCATTGCAGCCAGTAAGCTTCAGGCCTACTTCGATTCTGTGTTCCGCACAGAGGTGAGCGTGCTGAGTATCAAGTTCCAGCTATAGTAAATGAAGCATAAGATATACCTTATTATATTATGCGCTGTGCTGACCTTGATGGCAGGTTGCACTCAGTGCAGCGAGACGAGGCACGGTGAGAACAGCCAGGCCATGGCTGACTATCAGCGTGCCCTCGCCTATGACCAAGGGTGGCAGATGAAGATAGCAGAGCATTACTATAAGAAGGCTTATCAAGGCTTTGCACAAAAACCAACACAAGACTGGTATCACTATACCGACGCGGGCTACCGCTGGGCATACCTGCGCTTCCGCCGAGGCGACACCGAGGGTGCCATGAGCGTCACTGCCGAGCTGCTGCAACGGGCAAAGGGGAACGAGGCTATCCCCAAGACCAACGAGGCGGCCCTGCTGATGCTCATGGCGGAAATCCAGCTACAGTTGCACCAGTACGACGAGGCCCTGACGACAGGACAGCAAGTCTACGAGGCCATAGAGCAGGATGCTGACCACGGGAACGGAGGGGAATTGAATGTGGCATGGGCCTGTCTGAACATATCCGATATTTACCACAAGACAGGCGACACCGAGGGGGCCATGGCATGGCTTGACCGCTGTGCACAAGCCCTCGCCCAGCAAGAGCAAGGCGACTCGCTGATGGTGGAGGAATGGAAAGGCCATGTTGCCCTCAAGCGGGCATTGTATCTGTTAGAGTCGGGTCACGCTAAAGAGGCCCAGGCCACATACGCCGCCATCCCCCGTAGACGGCTGATGGAGCCCATAGGCTATAGAGAGGCCGCCGACTACCTGATGGCGGCTGGTCGCTACGACGAGGCTGCCGACTGGTACGAACGCATTGACAGCACCTACTTGGCTACCGACGGCGCTAAGATGACTTTCGACATCATCGCCACGCGTCTCTCCCCCCGCTACATGGCCTACCGCAAGGCTGGACGGAATGCCGACGCGCTGGTGCTTGCCGACAGTGTCAGCGCTGCCATCGACTCCGCCCTCGTCTGGCAGAAGCAGAACGATGCGGCCGAGCTGGCGGTCATCTACCAGACCCACGAAAAGGAACTGGCACTGAGCGACGCCAAGAGCGAGACTCGTATCCATCGCATACTGCTTGCCGCTGCCGTTCTTGTCATCCTGCTCATCGCTTACCTATTCTGGCGTGCACGGAAATACAATCAGGAACTGCTTGAGAAGAACCGCCGCCTGCTGGCCGAGATAGAACAGCGCGAACGGGAGGAGCAGCAGACCATCGTGCAGTTGAAAGCTGAGCCCCAGGAAAAACTGACGGCCAGTCAGCAACTCTTCTGCCGTATCTGCGACCTCATGGACTCGTCAGACCACATCTATACCGACGCTGATATGGACCGCAACCGCCTGGCCCAGCTCCTCGGCACCAACGAACACTACGTGACCGATGCCATCAGTACCTGTACCAATGGCAAGAGCGTGAACAGTTTCCTCAATGAGTACCGTCTGCGCTATGCCGCCCGTCTGCTGGCAACCACCGCCGACCCCGTAACCCTTGTTGCCGAGCTCTCCGGCTTCTCCCGCAGTTCGTTCTTCCGCATCTTTAGCGACGCCTATGGCATGTCGCCCTCAGAGTATCGTAGAGTCGCAAGAAAATAAAAAAACTAATAACAATCAGCAATATGAATAAGATTTTGATGACGATCGCAGCCGTCCTTTGCTGCTGGGTGACGCTCTACGCCCAACCGTTGACAGAGCAGGAGGCGAAGGAACGCGTCCTCCAGTATATGAACAGCGGAAAGGCACCGGCCAACGCCCGCCGTATGGCTGCACCGGCCCAGGGCGGACACATGAAGCTGGAGGCCATACCGGTGGAGGCCGAGAAGGTTTATGCCTTCAACATGGAGGGTGGGGGCTTCGTCATCGCCTCGGGCGACCAGCGCACCCTGCCCGTGCTGGGCTACAGCACGACGGGCAGCATCGACGGTAGCCGCATGCCGGAGAACATGCGCTCATGGCTGAAGCACTACGACGACGCCATAGCCACGCTCGGCGACCGCACGGACTTTGAGGACGGTGACGCCGTCGGCGCGACGAGCGGCAGTAGGGTGGAGCGCTCGGCCATCGCCCCGCTCGTCAAAAGCCACTGGTATCAGACCGAGCCGTACTGGAACCAGTCGCCGATATACCAAGGTGCCAATCAGGGTCAGCACGGCAACCCCTGCTATTCAGGTTGCGTCGCCACGGCGATGGCGCAGGTGATGAACTACTATAAGTGGCCCAACACGGTGCCCGACGGACTGCCGGAATACGACGTCGAAGAATATTACAACGGAGTCACCTACTTCTGGCATATAGGAGCCCTGCCGCCAACGTGGTTTGACTGGGACAACATGGCCGACGACTATGCCGTCTATGACCCTGTAACCAGGCAGGACATCCGCCTGGAGACCACCGAGGCCCAGGACAAGGCGGTGGCTACGCTGATGCGCTACTGCGGGCAGGCCGTCAAGATGTGGTATGGAACTGACGAGATGGGCGGTTCCTCGGCATACACCAGCGATGTTGCAACGGCGCTCGTCAACTACTTCGACTATAATGCCGCCCAGCACGTCGAACGTAACGCATTCCCCAACATCGGTGAATGGGAGGACATCATGTACGGCGAGTTGGCCGCAGGGCGTCCTATCGTTTACCACGGCCAAAGCGGCCACGGCGGTCACGCATTCGTATGCGACGGCTACAGCGCTGACGGCATGTTCCACATCAACTGGGGATGGGGCGGCTACTGCGACGGCTATTTCTCGCTCGCGGTGCTCAATCCCTACAACGCCCTCGACACGGGCAGCTACAGCATCGGCCTCGGGTTCTGCATTGACGAGGGTGCCGTCGTCTATACCGACCCGAAGATGGACCCGCAACCATACCTGCACCACGATTTCGGCAACATTTTCTTCCAGAGAGATCCCATGGATGTCTATGGCAATCATGAAGTGTGGTTCTCGTGCTTTTCCTCGATGGATCACTACGAGGTGGCCGACCTGGCCTTGGGCACCATCGATGCCGACGGCACGCTCCGCCCCATGTTCATGAGCGACCCGAACGACAGCATCCTTTATATGAACTGGAACTGGTTCCTGGTGGATGTCGATTCCACGGCCTTCACCCCCGGGCAGACCGTGACGCTCTATCCCATGCTGCGCTTCCGCCATCCGGGTCAGGAGTGGCAGATTGTGCCGCCCATGGAGCAGAACCTGACCGTAGGCTACGATGACAGCGGCCGGTTCTTCATCCAGTCTAATTTCACGCCCGTCGACATGAAGATGACAGACATCGCCATGACCGGTGGCAACGCCCGACTGGATGAGCGCAGCGACTTCGTCGTCCGCATGCGCAACAACAATACTGCGGACTACACCAACTCCCTTTATATCTATCCCGTCTACCTCGGCCACATCAAGCCCGATGAGATTGACTCCGCGCCCACTCTGGCTGTGGGCGGGATGATACATGCCTTTGGCTACCTCCCCGCAGGCCAGGAGGCCGATGTCCGCTTCAGTTTCGCCCCAGAATACGGAGGCACCGTGGTATTCGATGTCTATGAAAACAACTACCGGTTCGTGGACAGGATAGCGATAGAACTCAACAACGACACGCTGATAGACTACAAACCATACGTGGAGAACAAGAGCTACATCTCGCATGAGGGCGACCAGTGGTTCTACAACGTCGAGTTCGCCGACCGCATCGGCGTCACGATGCCGCACTGGGTACCGTCCGACAGTCTCAAGCTGATAGCCAGCTATTTTGTCAATGATGAGAGAATAGATCGTGTCTACCTGACCAAGGAGTTGCACGACTATCTACTGGCCCTGCCCGACAGCATCGGCACAGGCGAATACACGCTGACCTGCCAGATACCCATTGACCTGAGCCAGCCTGCCGACTACTACCTGGACTCCTACCTGGCCTACTTGGTGGAAGGCAAGCTCATGGGATATTTCTGCCTGCAGACGCTGGATTTCCGCGTGGATGAGCTGCCGGATGCTACGGGCGTTGCCCTAATGGATAATGGAAAATGGATAATGGATAATGAGGCTGACCCGTGGTACGACCTCAACGGGCGCCGCCTCTCCGGCAAGCCCACCGCCAAAGGCATTTATATCCGAAAAGGTAAAAAGGTTATCATCCATTAAAAATTTTTGGGACTCACAGGGGCTGACCCTGTGAGTCTTCATTTCAGCACTTCCCAGGTACGCCTTCGCCTACGTTCCGTTACTTTTTCGGCCGTAGTGCTTGCAATTCCGAAATTATTGCGTACCTTTGCACGCGAAATAACATTCATAAAGAGACATAATTATGGTATCAGCAGCATACAAGAAACAAGCCGGAATTATCCAACCAACTGGACTAAACGACGGAATGGCAAGACGCAGAAATGATGACGAGAAACGAAGGACATTTTTATTGGAAACGAATTTCCACTAATTAATCACGAATAAATATAAATATAAGTATATGAAAAGAACTATGACCATTAAGAACTTTTTCGCGCCGGGGGCCTGGGGGCTTGGCGGCGCAAGTGAGACGAGAGCCACGGTGTCAGCCGTAGGCACCTCGGCAGTGAGGCGGGCGGCGATGACGCTGCTCGTCATGCTGCTCACGACGATGACGGCATGGGCGCAGTTGAGTAACCTGACCTACAACTCGGCAGGCGGGTTCTACGAAATATGGTCCGTGGCCGACCTGCAGGCGATGGCCAATTACTACAATGGCTTTAACGGCGGCGACGGCAAGGTGTTCAAGATGATGCAGGATATCGACCTGGCAGGTGTCAACCCCAGTTTCCTGCCCATTGCCTCAGCCAACAGCGAGAACCTGTTCAACGACGTCTTCGACGGCAACGACCACAAGATTACCGGTCTGAGCCTTGTCCGCGAAGGCGGCAAGACCTACTACGGCCTGTTCCAGCAGTTGGGCAGCTCGGCAACGGTGAAGAACCTGACGCTCGTAGATTGCGACGTACGCTATACGGGTGGCATTAATGGCACATCGGTGGGTGCCATAGCCGGCCGCAACCGTGGCACCATCCAGAACTGTACCGTCATCGGCACCGTCAGCAACCACGACAACGAGCATTGCGTAGGTGCCATCGTGGGCGAGAACATCAGTCCGGGACGGGTAGAGAACTGTAACGCCGTGGCCGGACAGCCCGTGACAGGTGTGCTCTATTCAACAAGTACCCCCGGCACCGAAAGCGGCAACCACCTGTATTACCGCCTGCTGACCACGTCTGCCGTCAGTCTCACCACCACACCGGCTGCCACGACCGTTGCGGGCACGGCCTGCTATGTGGCCAACACGGTGCTGGCGCTGACCGTCACCCCCAACGACGGCACGCAGATGCTGACCGACGTCAGCTTCACTGGCACCACCGCCACGAAGACCGCCTACGGACAATACACACTGACCATGCCCGCAAGGGACGTGAGCGTGACGGCAGCGCTGGCCGCAAAGATTTCAGTCAGCGCTACGGGCGGCACCGTCACCCCCAATACCTACAGTCCTGCCGTGGGCAGTCAGGTAACCCTGACCCTTGCGCCCAATACGGGCTATGCACTCACCACCATCGCCGCCACCGCTGGCGGCACTGCGCTTACCCTCAACGGCAGCGGACTGACGCGCACCTTCACCATGCCCGACAAGCCCGTGAGCATCACGGCCACCTTCAGCGCCGTCAGCTACACCGTCAGCGGACTGGGCAGCAAGACGGGCGGCCGCATCAGCGGTCCGGGCAAAGCCCACTATGGCGATGAGGTGACGTTGACCGCCGCGCCCACTACTGGTTACAGCCTGCAGACCCTGAGCGTCACCACCGCCGGCAATCAGAATGTTGCCCTCAGCGGCAGCGGCAACACGCGTACCTTCACCATGCCTGCCGAGAACGTCACCGTCAGCGCGACGTTTGCCTTGGCTCAACTGACTGTGCATGTCACAGCCTACAACTGCACGGCCACGGCCACGCCCAATCCCGCCACCATGGGACAGACGGTGACCGTCAGCATCACGCCCGACGCGGGTGCCACCCTGCAGAGCGTAACAGTGAGAGATGCCGATTGGAACCACCTGACAGTGTCGGGCAGCGGCCAGACGCGCACCTTCACCATGTCTGCCGCCGATGCCTACGTCACCGTGGCCTGCTCCTCCAGCGGCCAGTTGGCGGGCAAAGGCACCCAGGACGAGCCCTACCTCATCTTCAACGAGGCCGACCTGCGCCTGCTGTCGAGCCTGTCGAAGACTACTACTTTTGGGGGGACGAACTTCCGCTTAGAGCGCGACATCACCATGAGTGACACACCGATGCTCCCCATCGGCAACAGCTCAAATGGCCAATTCGACGGTCATTTCGACGGCAACGGCCATACCATCAGCAACCTGCATATCAGCGGGAAAGTCGCAGATTTAGTCGCCCTCTTTGGAATTAATTTTGGATCCGTCAGTAACCTGACGCTCGCCTCGTGTGCCATCACGGGCAATGAAAGCGGCACGTTTCAAATTGGCGCCATCGTGGGTTATAACATAGGTACCGTCAGCAACTGCCACGTTAATAGCGGCACCATCAGCGCCACTGCAGCAAAGGTTGTCGGCGGCATCGTGAGCTACAATGATGGAGGTACCATCAGTGGCTGCACAAACGGCGCCACTGTCAGCCAGACGGCAAGAACAGTTCAAATAAAAGTCGGCGGCATCGTGGGCAATATTTCTAGCGGTACTGTCAAGGACTGTACCAACACAGGCAGCGTCAGCGGTGCAGGAGCTAGTGGCAGCCCCAGCTGTTATTGTGGCGGCATCGCGGGCTATCTTTATGGCGGCATTCTCAGCGGCTGCGCCAACACGGGCAGCGTGAGCCTCACAGGCAGCAATGTATCCAACAACGATGCCGGCGGCGTGGCGGGATACATAGAAAATAGAGACGCTGCCATCTGCATAGGCAACACCAACGGCGGCGCTGTAAGTGCGGCCAACGGAAATAAAAACTACGCCGGCGGCATCGTGGGATATTATTTTTATAGTTCATATATCCTGAAGAACAACTATTATTTCGGTGCCTGCACGGCGAAGGGTTCGGCAAGCTATGTGGGCAGCGGCGATGCGCCGCAGTCAGACGTCACGGACAACTATGGCGCCGTGCCGGGCTACGCCATCACGAAGCCCGCTGAGGTGACGCTCAGCAGCATTGAGGGCTACGCCGACGTGGCGCATCCTGCATACGCTGCCAGCGGCGAGACCGTCACGTTCACCGTCACCGTGCCCGAGGGCTATACCGCCACAGTGAAGTACAACGATGGCAGCGACCACGCCCTTACTGCCACCAACGGCGTGTATTCGTTCACCATGCCCGCCAAGGCTGTCACCATCACCGTCAACTTCGCCCCCGACCCCGCCCACTTCTCCCAGTCGGGCACGACCTACACCATCCACACCGCCGCGGGCTGGGATGTCTTCTGCGACGCCTTGCAGGACAACGACACCTACAACCGCTTCAGCGGCAAGACGGTGAAGCTGGGCGCGGACATCAGCGTGAGCCGCATGGCGGGCGGGGACTACCACGACTTCCTCGGCATTTTCGACGGCGGTACCATCGACGGTGACAGACATAAGCTGACCTTCACCGCCGAGGCCAAGGATAGCTACTTAGCACCTTTCAGCAATGTGCTGGGCAGCAGCGACACCGACCACGCTGTCATCCGAAACCTGAAGGTGGAGTCCAACATCACCGCCAACGACTACCGTCACATGGCCGGACTCATTGCCAAAGTATGGGGCTATGTGGATGTGATTAACTGCGACGTCACCGTCAATATTAATAGCACCAAGGGTTCCACCAACACCGACCTCTATCCTGCTGGCATCGCCAGTCAGGTGGTCAGCGGTGCCCAGCTCACCGTGAGTGACTGCACCGTTGGCGGCAAAATCTCGACCGACGGCAAGTACGCGGGCGGAATCATCGGCATCGTGCAAGGCTCCGCCGGCATCACCAATAGCGTCAGCAGCGTCACCATCGACAGCAGCACCGACGGTGACGGCACCCACGGCGGACTCGTGGGCGTGCAGGGCAACAACGACGGCAGCACCATCAACATCGATGGCTGCGTCTTCAACGGCGAGTTGCTCGGCTCATCAACCACCTGCTGCGGCGGCTTCGTCGGCTGGCGTAGCAAGACCGTCAACATCAGCAACAGCCTCTTCGCCCCCGCCCAGGTCGGCATCAACACCACCGAAGGCAACACGCCCTGCGCCACCTTCGTGCGCAACGGGAACAGCACGCCCACCAACAGCTACTACACTACGACCCTCGGCACCGCCCAGGGCAAACAGGCTCGCAGCATCACGGCGGACGTGAACGTCACCATCGAGGCCACGGCCCTCACCGGCACCGAGACAGAGTACACCGTCAGCGGCATCACCGCCTACAGTGGCGGCGGACTCGCCCTCGACAACGGCGCAACCCTCTACTACGGCAGCGGCGACAACGTCAGCCTGACGCTTAGTCACGGAGACCGTGAGGGCTACACCTTCCAGGGCTACACCGCCAGCGCAGGGACGCTCAGCGGCGACGCCAACCTATACACCCTCACCATGCCCGATGAGAACGTGACGCTCTACGCCCAGTGGGCACCCGATCCGGCCCACTTTGCCGTCAACGGCGACGGCTCGTACACCATCAAGACCGCCGACGGCTGGGGCGTGTTCTGCGACGCCCTGCAGGACAACACGACCTACAACCGCTTCAGCGGCAAGACCGTCTATCTCGACAAAGACATCACCGTCACCCGCATGGCGGGCAGCGAAAGCAAGCCATTCTGCGGCCACTTCGACGGCCAGAACAACACGCTGACCTTCACCTACGACACTGACCTTGTCAACGACCCCATCCTTGACTATAAAGCCCCGTTCAGATATGTCATGGGCGGCATCGGTAATGCATCTCACCACGCAACCATCAGCAATCTCAACGTGGACAGCCACATCGTTGGGGAAAAACATCTTGCCGGTCTTATCGCCAATCAGAAAGGTCTTGTCGATGTGACGAACTGCCATGTGCAAGCATACTTAACCTGCACGGACAGGACGGACAGCTATTGTGCCGGACTCGTCAGTCATGCAGACTTGACCGAAAATGGCAATCTCTACTACTATGGAAACGAGAATGACGGCACACTCACCATCAGCGGATGTACGGTCAGCGGCTATATTACCACCTACAGCAAATACGCCGGCGGTTTTGTCGGCATGGCCGAAGGCAAGACAAGCATTGAGAACAGCGTGAGCGGCGTCACCATCAATAGCTTTGTCAGCGGCAATGGCACCCACGGTGGCTTCATCGGCCTTCAGCAAAACACTATGAATTATGCCGATGTCAAGACCACCATTGAAGGCTGCCTGTTCAACGGCAAGCTGATCAACAGCAATGAGGTCACTACCCAATGCGGCGGCTTCATCGGCTGGCACGACGGCGGCGAGCTTGAAATCAAGCATTGCCTTTACGCCCCCGCCAACCTCGACAGTTACGAGACTGAGATAAGCGACGGCAGCACCTTCGTCGGCAACGGCACGGTAGGCTCCAACTGCATCTACACCCGCGCCCTCGGCACTCCGCAGGGCAAGGCTACGCGCAGCATCGCGGCGGGCGAGTATGTCACCATCAGCGACATCGCCCTCAAGAGCATGGGCAGTTTAGACCTTTCCTACAGCGTCAGTGGCATTCATTCCTACGGCTATGGCGGCATCAGCTGTGGCGGCAATCTCTACTACGGCAGCGGCGACCAAGTGAGTCTTGTGCTCAGCAACGACTACACCCCAGCCGCTCCTGCTGGTTCTGTTTACGGCTACACCGCTACTGGTGGCACTTTGGAGGGTACTGCTAACCCCTATACCCTCACCATGCCTGATGCCGATGTCACCATCAACGTCGATACTGAAAACACCATCACCCTTGATTGGGGCGGCACGGGCACCGAAGACGACCCCTACATGATTTACAACAAGGAGCAGCTCGACCTGGTAGCTAGCCGCATGTATCAGAACGGCTATACCTATGGCTCAGGTCAGGATTATGAAGGTCATCCTGACGGTTACTTCTTTAAACTCGGAGCCGACATCGTGTACCCCTACACCAGCAGCACCGAGAACAATTTCACTCCCATCGGAAATGGCTATCCTTATCCTTCATTCCAAGGCACCTTCGACGGCGATGGCCACACCATTAGCGGCATCCGCATCAATGCGGTCTACTTCTATAGTAATGATTATTATTTCGACTCCTTTGGCCTTTTCGGCGAAGTCGCCGGCACCGTAAAGAACGTTATCCTGGCTGATGCCGTTATCACAGGCTCCAGCAACATTGGCGGTATTGTAGGCAATAACTACTACGGTACTTTGGAGAACAACCTCGTCATTGGCGCCACTATCTCCGCCACCGATGACAACAGCCATGGTGCCATCTGTGGCGAAAACTGCGGCACTCTCGAGCGCAACTACTACCACGGCTGCACCGTGGCTGATGAGGAGAACGCCACTGGCGTAGGCTGCGGCTTCATCTCCGACGACGATGAAGAAGACTACATCACTGCCGACATCACCGACGACGACGGCGCCGTGCCCATGCCTGCCCTCAGCGACAACGGGGACAACGCCGACGACATCGACGCCCTCGCTAACCGCGGCGAACAAGGTCTGCCCACCAGCTATCCCGTCGTGCTCGAAGGCCGCACGCTGTCGAAGTCGGGCGAGTGGAACACGCTGTGCCTGCCGTTCGACGTGGAGGATGGCGATTTGAGCGACGGGCTGAGCTTCACCGGCACACCATTAGAAGGAGCCACGGTGAAGGAACTGAATGCCGCGACATCGAACCTCACCAACGGCACACTGACGCTGAACTTCACCGACGCCAGCAGCATCAAGGCCGGAAAGCCGTACATCGTACGTTGGGGAACGCCCGAGGATAACCCCGGTGGCACCATTGTTGACCCCGTGTTCGAGGGAGTCACCATCAGCAGCACCGCGCCGACAGCCGTCACATTCACAGGCGGCAGCTTCGTGGGCCAGTACTCGCCGTTCAGAATCACTGCGGGCAACATCGACGAGATTATCCTGCTCTCGACTGGTAACAGGCTGGGCTACTCGCAGAACCCGAGGACGCTGCACAGCTTCCGCGCCCACTTCGAGATACCGACCAGCGGTGGCGTCCGCGAGTTCGTACTGAATTTCGACGACGAGAATACGACTGGGATTTTAAGTCCCGCAGAAATAAAGGAAATAACAGAAATGGCTGGCGCGTGGTATAGTATCGACGGGCGCAAGCTCGACACGAAGCCCACGGCGAAGGGCGTGTATATTCGCGGTGGTAAAAAGGTAATCAT
>CACXAG010000070.1 GCA_902765585.1 uncultured Prevotellaceae bacterium | reverse complement strand
AAGCTACGAGCGTCGTGCACAGCTGCGCCAGGAACTGGCATACCCCATCATCCGCGGACTGGAGGCATGGGCCTTGAACGAGCAGGATGCCGTCATGCCCAAGAGCCCCATCGGAAAGGCACTGGGATATCTGCTGGGGCACATCCGCCAACTGTCACGCTACACCACAGACGGCAGGTACATGATAGATAATAATTTCATAGAGAACAGCGTACGTCCGCTGGCTTTGGGGCGCAAGAACTATCTTTTCTGTGGCAACCACGATGCAGCCGAGGACGCTGCCATCATCTATACCTTTATGGGATGCTGCAAACTGGCGCAGGTCGATGTCCGCAAATGGCTGAACTACTTCTTCACCCACATCCACGACTATGACGAGGACTACTCACGCGACCTGCTGGAACTGCTTCCGCACAACCTCAAGCAGAAGGGCATCCTCTGACATCCTTTGAAAATCCTCCAAGACTCTCAGACTTTTTCCGAGAATCTTGGAGATTCCTCCGACATCTCTAAGAATCTCTCCAACTTTGTCGGAGTTTCTTGAAGAATCTCACAAGACGGGGTTTACTGATGGCTTACGATTAATTCTATAGAAGATGCCCTTCTACTTTTCGAAGAAAACACGATAAAAAGAGGGGAAGCCTTATCTGCTGATGATTTAGTGCTCACCAGAACCGACCCCATGATTCTAGAACCGACCCCATGATTCTAATAATTATATATTACTTTTTTAATTTACTACGACCTTTTTGCCATTAATGATGTTGATGCCCTTTTGGGGATGGGGAAGTCTTTGACCATTCGGTGAAAAACAAGACGACGCTCCAAAATCAGAGTGAACTAATTCTATACCAGTCTCTTGTCCTTCGATGGGTTTGACACTGAAGAAATACGCCCATGGCGAATAACTAATGTATTGAGGTATGGCATCCTGTGGGACATAGAGCGTGGCACTATCAAGACATGTTATGTCTGAATAGGCACCAAAGATATCAGCCGACGATAAAGGAACGGTGGGCGAGTAGCAATAGACGTCTTTGATATTATAACACAGTCTGAATGCATTATGCCCGATTTGCATGATATTTCGCGGGATAGTGATGCATAAAAGCCCGGAACATCCTTCAAATGCCGAGTAATCTACATATTCAACACTTTCAGGAATATTGAAGGCATTCAGGCTGGTGCAACAGTAAAAGGCCATGCCGCCAATCTCGGTTATTTCACCCAGTAGCACGATATCGGTCAGACTGCTACAACCTGTAAAAACGGAATTCATGATGCTTGTCACCCCTTTCCCCATTGTCGCTGAGACGAGGTCGACACAACCTGCAAATGCATGGTCGTGGACAGCGGTGACAGTATTGGGGATAACGATGGACTCTAACGCCTCGCATTGTGCAAAAGCCCCACTACGAATGGTGTCAAGCCCCTCGCTGAGCATGACGGACTTCAGATTGGAGCATCTGACGAATGCAAAGTGTCCAATCATGCGGACAGACGTTGGAACGCTGATGGCTGTCAGTCCTTTGCACCCTTGGAAAGCATGACTGCCAATGGCCGTTACACGATAGTTTACGCCTTGATGTACCACCGACTCTGGTATGCTGACATCGCCTGCATAGTCGCTTTTGTAGGTTCCGTTCTTGTGTTCCTTATAGGTGACGCTAGCTGTCTGGCTGTCTGAGTCCAAAATATAGTAGATGCCATCAATGACGATGTCATAAGCATTTACTGCTACTGACAGAGATATCATAAAAAATAAAAGCACTATCTTCCTAAGCATAACTTTTTTGTCTAATCTTTAGCCCACCGGAACCGTCGTGATCTCGTGATTCCCTTATGCGACCTCAAGTGTCTTGGGAAATAATTCAAGTGATAGAGCTTCTTCTATCTTGCTGATGGTCTCAAGAGATAGATTCTCTTGTCCCTTAAGAATTTTTGAGACATACTGCTGGCTACACCCCATGCGTTCTGCAAGAGTTTTCTGTGTCAGTCCTTCAATCGCCATCTGATCAAGCATACGAATAGCCACAAATTGTGAATAGCGTAGCCATGACTTGTTTTTTTGACGCCATTCGGCCTTTTCCTTCCATTTTGAAGGACTTTTAGGCGAATGCTTACGCAGTCTTTCTTCAATTGTACTCATATCCGTTATCGTTTTAAATTTCTGCAATATATTCTATAAAACTATCGTCATCAATAATATGTTCATTTAATAGGAAGTTTCTTACTTTTTCTATCTTATTAAGTTCATTTCTTGTATGTTCACGTTCCTCCATCTTAAAAGTCAGTTTGATGGCTCCACCCGTGATAATATATGCACCAGTGGAAAGACGTATTGCATAGACTCGAAGCCATGAAGAGTGAACGGGCCTATCTTTGAGCCTTGCTTTGTCCTTCTGGAGTAATGACTCTGCAGTTTCATTATTGTTGAGAGGCCTGAATAAGGTGTCAAGGTCATCGCTTTCACCCAACTCTAACAGCATGGACTCAATCTTGTCGCTATCTTCTATTGTATCCCAAATGGCATCTTCAATACTAACGTGATAGAAAGCATTCAGATCGTCCTGATTGTTGATAAAGAAGTTTCTTAGCCATACGACATCGTTCCAATGGTCGAGCAGAATTTCCAGTTCATGACAATTATCATCATCTGCTCGAACTGCCCAGAGTTTTCCGTTTATTAGTTCTTCAAACTTCATCGTTTTATCCTCATTACGGCTGCAAAGATACAACTTTAATTTGAATAATACAACTTTTCGGTTGTTTTTTTTATTGAATAGCGGGGACAGGTCTTTGATTCCTCGGGCAATATATTAGAAAAGAGTTCGTTTTAAACATAGGAAATCATGAGGTTGGTTCTGACCTTGTAATTCGATTTTTCCCAATTACACATAAAAAATGAAGTTTTCTTTGATATTTTTCTATTTGTTGTTTGAAAAGTCCGTGGAATTTACTATCTTTGCAGTTGATAACTAACTAATCTGAAACAATCATCATGAAAAAGGTATATAAGGCACATATCCTCTTTACGAAAGAGAAGGACAGTTTCGAAGTCTATGAGAATGGTTATATCGTAGTGGAGGACGGTATCGTACTGGGTGTTGCATCCAGTCTGGACGAACTTGCCCCTCACCTCTCACCCCTCACCTCTGAAGATGTCATCGACTTTGGCGACAAGCTGCTGATTCCAGCTATGAACGATATGCACGTCCATGCTCCTCAGGTGCATAACCAGGGCGTCGCTATGGACTTGGAACTGCTGCCGTGGCTGCAGAACTACACCTTCCCTGAGGAGTCGAAGTATGCTGACACGCACTATGCCGAGCGCATGTATCGCCGGTTCCTGCATACCCAGTGGCTCTTCGGCACCATGCGCAGCGTCGTCTTCGGTACCGTGCATACGGACAGTACGCGGGTGCTGATGAAACTGTATCAGGAGGCAGGCATGGGTGCTATGGTCGGCAAGGTGGCTATGAACCGCCATTGTCCTGACGCGCTCAGCGAGGATGTAAAGGCTGCCGTCGAGGGTATGGAGCAGTTGATAGCTGAATTTTCTCACCCCTCACCTCTCACCTCTCACCTCTCACCGCTGGTCCGTCCCATTATCACGCCACGCTTTGTGCCGTCGTGTACGCCGGAACTGCTGAAGGCCTGCGGCGAACTGGCCAACAAATACCAACTGCCCGTTCAGTCGCACCTGTCGGAGAATACCTCCGAGATAGCTTGGGTGGCTGAACTGGAGAAGGAGAGCACCAGCTATGGCGACGCCTACAACCGCTACGGGCTCTTCGGACAGACGCCTACCATCATGGCCCACTGCGTATGGACCAACGGCAGCGAGTTGGAATTGATGAAGCGCAACCGCGTGATGGTGGCTCACTGTCCCACGTCGAACTTCAACCTCTCGTCAGGTCTGGCTCCCGTCCGCACGTTCCTCGACGAGGGTCTGCCTATCGGTCTTGGCAGCGACATCAGCGGCGGCCACGACCTCAACATGTTCCGCATGCTGGTCTATGCCATTCAGGTCAGCAAGATGCACTATCAGCTGGACAAGAGCAAAGCGTTCCTCACGCTGCCTGAAATCTTCTGGATTGCCACCAAGTCGGCTGGCAGCTTCTTTGGCAAGGTGGGCAGCTTCGAGCCGGGCTACGAGTTTGATGCGCTGGTCATCGACGACGAGGTACTGCATCCTAACGAGTACTCGCTGTTGCACCGCCTGGAGCGCTTCATCTACTTAGGTGACGACCGCCAGATAGCCCATCGCTTCTGCCGCGGCCAGGAAATCAAGGAACCCGAAATGATTTAACTCTGAACTAAAATAAAGGCCTATGAATAAGGAAGAGAAATTTGTCATTACCATCAGTCGCCAGTTTGGAACGGGCGGACATGAGATTGGTGCGGAGCTGGCTCGCCGGCTCGGAGTGAAGCTGCTGGACAAGCAGATACTGAATGAGGTAGCTTCAAGGATGAACGCGGTGGAGGATGCCGTGGAGAAGATAGAGTCGCGGAACCCGTTGTGGCGCGACGACTTCACCAACTTCTATCGCACGTACATGGCCAAGGCCGAGTATAACGGACAGGAGCAGGACCAGACGAGCCATGCCCTGTTCCAGGCACAGGCTGACGCCATCCGGCGTATTGCGGCAGAGGAGTCGTGCGTCATCATCGGACGTTGTGGCTTCGACATCTTCGCCGACCATCCCAATGCGCTGAAAATCTTTATCCACTCCAGTTTGGACGTGAGGAAGCGGCGCATTGCTGAGAAGTACGACATCAGCGAACAGGATGCTGCGGCCATGATAGTGGACAACGACTACAGCCGTGAACTCTACACGAAGTCGTTTACTGGGCGCGACTGGAGAGACGCCACCAACTACGACATCTCATTGGATGTGCGGAAGTTTGGCGTGAACGGCGCCGTTGCTTTCCTGATGAACTGCATTGAGTAAAAACAAAAAAGAGGGCCACGAGCCCTCTTTTTTGATATAGGTTGAGAAATGGTTTAAGCCTCTTCAGCCTCCTTCTCAGCGGCGCGGAAGTTGGCGAGGTCCTCTACCTGGAATGCCTTGATGTAAGCACTCTTACCAAGGATGTCCTCTTCAGCCATGCGAACATAGACGTTGGCGCTCTTCTCGAAGAGTTCAGGAGCCTTGGTGGCGTCGCGCAGGATGAGCAGGCTCATGACCAGCTCAGCTGTCATATCGTAGAGACGACGGGCCAGGAAGTCCTGTGCGTCCTGATTCTCCAGAGCTTTCACGTTGTTAAGAGCCTCCTCGTAGACGGGGATGAGGCGCTCAACGCGGGCCTTGAGGTTCTTCAGGCTGTCGCTGCACACCAAACCTTCGCACATCTCCTTGATATTGCTGAGCATGGTGCCGTTGGTGATGTAGCGGATGGCGGCTACAACCTGCAGCTGGGTGGTACCCTCGTAGATAGAGAAGATACGAGCGTCGCGGAACAGGCGCTGGCTCTTGTACTCCATGATGAAGCCTGAACCACCGTGGATAGAGATAGCATCGTAGGCGTTCTGGTTGGCGTACTCAGAGTTCATACCCTTGGCCAGCGGCGTGAAGGCATCAGCCAGGCGCTTGTAGGTCTTGCACTCCTGCTTCTCCTCTGGTGTCAGCTTGCGGTCGCGCTCGATATCCTCAAGACACTTGTAGATATCCACGTAAGCAGCTGTTTCATACAAGAGAGAACGACCGGCATCGAGCTTAGCCTTCATGCGAGAGAGCATGTCGTATACAGCAGGGAAGTTAATAATCTTGTCTCCAAACTGCTGACGCTCCTTGGCGTAAGCCAAACCCTCGTTGTAAGCCTCCTGCTCAACACCAACCGACTGTGCGGCGATACCCAGACGGGCACCGTTCATCAGGGCCATCACATACTTGATGAGACCCATCTTCGTCGAGCCGCAAAGCTCTGCCTTGGCGTTCTTATAGGTGAGCTCACAGGTGGGTGAGCCGTGGATACCTAACTTGTGCTCGATGTGACGCACGTTCACACCGCCCTGGCGCTTGTCGTAGATGAACATGGAAAGACCACGGCCGTCCTTGGTGCCCTCCTCAGAGCGAGCCAGCACGAGGTGGATGTCTGAGTCACCGTTGGTGATGAAGCGCTTCACACCGTTCAGGCGCCAGCAGTTCTCCTTCTCGTCGAAGGTGGCCTTCAGCATGACGCGCTGCAGGTCAGAACCGGCATCAGGCTCAGTCAGGTCCATACTCATACCCTCACCAGCGCAAACGCGGGGGATATACTTCTGGCGCTGCTCCTCAGAACCGAACTCATACAGAGTATCGATACAACTCTGCAAGCTCCAGATGTTCTGGAAACCAGCATCAGCAGCTGAAATCATCTCACTCAGCATAGAGAACACAGCGTTCGGCAGGTTCAGACCACCGTAACGACGAGGCATGGAGACACCCCACAAGCCAGCCTTGCGGGTGGCATCGAGGTTCTCGTAGGTCTTAGAGGCGTAGATCATTCGACCGTTCTCGAGGTGTGGACCTTCGAGGTCATGATATTGGCAGCCACGTCGCCAGTGATGTCGAGAATCTGCTTGTAGTTCTCGATGGCATCGCCCAGGTCAACGGGAGCGTAGTCATACTTCTTGGCATCTTCGAAGTTGCGCTCCTTGAGCTCAACGATGCGCTTCATCAGAGGATGGTTCAGATAGAATCCAATCTCTGGGTGATCACTATAATAGTTTGCCATAATTATTCTTTGTTGTTTTCAATCTTTCTTGATAAGATGTAGTTTATAGAACACGTTACGGTAAGTAGTGCATAAGCAATGCCTGTTTTTAGCTGATTATTACAAAAGCTGAAAATGCTGAATGCAAGTGCTGCTAGTGCTACTAAACCATTGGCTATTCGCCACACCTTTCTCTTTTCCATTACTTTGAGTTCTGCTTGTAGTACTTGATCAGTTTAGGTACAACCTCCTCAACGGTGCCAACGATTACGTAGTCGGCAATCTTGTTGATAGGAGCATCGGGATCGCTGTTAACAGAGATGATGATACCAGAATCCTGCATACCAGCGATGTGCTGAATCTGTCCAGAGATACCGCAGGCGATGTACACCTTTGGATGAACGGTAACACCTGTCTGACCAATCTGACGGTCGTGATCCAACCAGCCAGCATCTACAGCGGCGCGAGAACCACCAACCTCACCATGCAGAACCTTAGCCAACTCGAACAGCTGGTCGAAGTTCTCCTTGCAACCCATACCGTAACCACCGGCTACAACGATAGGTGCACCCTTCAGGTTGTGCTTAGCAGCCTCTACGTGGTGATCCAGAACCTTAACTACGAAGGCCTCAGGGCTTACATACTTGCTTACCTCTGGGTAAACAACCTCCTTGCGGCACTCGCCATCGTACAGAGCCTTCTGCATAACGCCAGAGCGTACAGTAGCCATCTGTGGACGATGGTCGGGGTTAACGATAGTAGCTACGATATTACCACCGAAGGCAGGACGAATCTGATAGAGCAGGTTCTCATAGACCTTCTCGTTCTTCTTATCCTCGTACGGACCAATCTCCAACTCGGTGCAGTCAGCTGTCAGACCAGAGGTCAGCGACGACGAAACACGAGGACCGAGGTCACGACCAATCACGGTAGCACCCATCAGACAAATCTGAGGCTGCTCCTCCTTGAAGAGGTTCACGAGGATATCGGTGTGGGGAGCTGAGGTGTAGGGGAACAGCTCTGGTGCATCGAACACGAACAGCTTGTCAACACCGTAGGGCAGAATCTGATCCTCCACCTTGCCCTTGATGCCTGTGCCGGCAACAACGGCGTGGAGTTCCACCTTCAGTTCATTGGCGAGCTTGCGACCCTTGGTCAACAGCTCCTGAGATACTTCCTGTACCTGAGTACCTTCAATTTCGCAATATACAAATACGTTATTCATATCTTTCTTTGATCATTCCCTCGATATCAGCATCAGAAGCCGTCAAAGTCTTCGACTCCTTAGCCTGGAACACGATGTTCTTGATAGCCTTCACCTTGGTGGGTGAGCCGCTCAGACCGCACTGGTTTACATCGCCATCCACGTCGGCCACGCTCCACTGGTTCAGTGTGAGCTCAGGGCGCTCGTCGTACAGATAGTCGTAGGCAGTACCCTCGGCAGGACGCTCCATAGGACAGGTAGCGCGCTTGTACTTCATCACCAGCTTAGCATTCTGGGGACGACAGGGGGCAGCACTTCCGTTCACGGTAATCACAACAGGCAGAGGAGCCTCTACGGTCTCCACACCACCGTCGATAACACGCTTGATGGTAGCCTTACCATCCTTCACTGAGAGAACCTCCTCAGCGTAAGTCACCTGGTTGAGGCCCAGCTTCTGAGCCACCTGAGGACCTACCTGAGCGGTATCACCGTCGATAGCCTGACGGCCACCGATGACGATGTCTACGTCGCCAATCTTCTTGATGGCGGTAGCCAATGCGTAAGAAGTAGCGAGGGTATCAGCACCAGCGAAGAGACGGTCGGTGAGCAACCAACCGGTATCAGCGCCACGATAAAGTCCCTGACGGATAATCTCACCTGCACGTGGAGGACCCATCGTGAGGATTCCTACTGTTGAGCCTGGGTTCTGCTCCTTCAGGCGAAGGGCCTGCTCCAGGGCATTCAAATCTTCTGGATTGAAGATGGCGGGCAGGGCAGCACGGTTTACGGTGCCTTCGGCAGTCATTGCGTCCTTACCCACGTTACGGGTGTCTGGCACTTGCTTGGCCAAGACTACGATTTTTAAAGCCATATTATATAAATAATGTGTAAAAATGATATCCTTTTTCCAAATCGGGTGCAAAATTACACTTTTTTGCGCACACAGCCAAATAAAATGCACAAAAACAGCCTATTTGTGCACAAAAAGCAATATTTGTGCAATAATTCACAGGGCGAAATAGGGAATACGTAAAAAAACTTAAAATGTTGCTTAAATGTTGCGAGATGAAATTATTTTGGGTACTTTTGTCGAAATTATTTTGTGAAAAGTAGAAACTTATACAACAAACTATAGTTAATGAAATGAAAAAGATTGCATTTTTGGTGTACTCACTGTTGCTATCAGTGAGCTTACTTGCCGTTCCTGTTGATAAGGGCACGGCTCAGCGTCTGGCCGCACAGTTCTTGCAGGAGCAGCGTAGTGCAGACGGACAGTCATCCAGTAGGCGTGCTGCTGTGTCCATGATGGAAAGTCAGCAGTCCGAGGGTGCCGGTTATTATGTGTTTAACGACCAGGCAGAGGGTGGCTTTGTCATTGTCAGTGGCGATGACACAGCCGACAACGCCATTCTTGGTTACTCAACAGAGGGTACACTCACTGAGGGAAATATGCCTGAGGCTCTTCGCCTCTCGCTTCAGGAGTATGCCGAGGTTGTAAAGTTTGCCCAGGCTCATGGACTCTCCTTGGAGCGTGCTCCCCATCGTGCAAGCCGTACGGATGTTTCACCGTTTATAGAGTTTGAGTGGAACCAGAATGGCGTGTATAGCTCTGCCTGTCCTACTGACTGTTCTACGGGTTGTATGGCAGTGACGGTGGCAGTGATCGTGGCTCACTACAAGTATCCTAAGGGACTGCCTGGCCATACCAACGGTAGTTATCACTCTGACTATTATGAGTACGACTATACAAAATTCAATAAGTCTTATTCTAGCTATTCCAGTCTCGGTGAAATGCCGCAATACATGTTTCATGTGGCCAATCTGCTCGATACCCAATTCAGTACAAGCGGTTCGAGTGCCACAGAAAGTCGTTTCCTTCCGACCATGGTCGACTACCTGGGCTACAACAAGAATATGAAGTCCATCATGCGTAGTGCCTACAGCGCAGAAGACTGGGATGAGATTCTTTACAACGAATTGTCTGCTGGTCGTCCTGTCAATTTCCTCGGTGAGCATCCCGACCTGGGTGGTCATTCCTATATTGCTGACGGATACCGTGCCAGTGACGGTTTCTACCACATACTCTGGGGATGGGGCAACAACTGTGTGGGCTATTTCGACATGAACGTGCTGAACCCGTTTGTGGCTTATTTTAGTAGTTGGGGTAGCATGGGCTACGATGTTCCTCCTGGCGGCTTTACCAGTGGTCTGAAGGCCATCATTGGCATCCAGCCGGAAACACAGGAAGGCACCTCCGTCCAACTGATGTCTACTGACGACATCATCAAGGAAGGAACAGCCGGCGTACGCGCTACTCTGTTCAATTGGGACGATCGGGTTTTCAAGGGACAGTTCAGCTGGGCTCTGCTCAACGAAGATGGTGAAACCTTCTCCGAACTTGCAAATGCACCGACAGCCAACCTCAACGTGAGCTATAAGGGATATACCACCCAGATACTGAACATTGGCAACCTTGGCCTTAGTAACGGCTTCTACAAGTTGGCTCCCATCTGTAAGACCAATGACGAGGGAGCTGACTGGAACCTCTGCGAAGGTTACCGCCAGAAGTATGTGGAGGTAGATGTCGAGGATGGCAAGTTGACCATCGTTCCTCATCCCGTCAAGAATGTCACTGCTGAGGTGCTGACCTATAAAAAGGAAGGAACAGGCACTCAATATATGGAACTGCTGCTGAAATTGCAGAACCACGGCGACGACGTGTATGGCTATCTCACCCTTAACGGCACTCGCGACGATAACGTGAAAGTATATGGTTCGAAGATTGACATCGCCATCAAGGCTGGTCAGTCGCAGATACTTTCTGTATTCCTTGAGAACGGCGGCACAAGCAGTTATGCCTATTCTGGCCACACATACATGGTGAACGTGGAATACATGCACAAAACAGTTGGTACATTTGTAGTTGACCCTGCAGCGTCCTCCCCTAGTTCATCTTATATTACCTATCAAGGTGTGGAATTTGATGATTATGAATACATCAATACAGAGGCCCATCTCTACAATACGACCCTCAAGGGTAATGTCTTGATAGACAATTCAAGTTCCTCCAAAAGCTATGTCCCTGTTAAGTTCACGCTCAAAGACGAGAACTCTAACGTGGTGTATGTCAAGACTGTGATGGATTATCTCAAAAGTGAAACCAAGGGCTACTACATAGAGGCCGCTGGCTTGCAGGCAGGAAAGAAATACTACCTGACAGCCCAGCTGGTCAATCTGTCACGCAATAGCTCAACATATAGTGAGACTGTCGTCAAGTCTTTCTTCTCTGATTTTGAAATTAACGTTGATGCTGCCATATCTTATTATAACGCGGATGGTACAAAGGGTCGCATGGTTGTTTCTGGCGGAACCGTCGACATGCCTGCCAATAGTGCTGCCGTTGACTTCCGCACCTTCTCGCCCGACCTGGTGAACCTCAGCAGCATTGAGAATCCCAACTGTATCTACTTGTTTGCTGCTGATGCAGCAGTGCCTGCCGAGCTGGATGGCAAGAACGTGGTGAAGGGTGACCAGGCTGGCAAGATTACGCTGGTTGACGGACAGCCCGTTGCCTTCCCCGTAGACTTTGATGCCGAGGAAATCAGCTATACCCGCACCTTCACCAAGGGTAACAATGGCGATGGCAAGGGCTGGGAAACCATCTTGCTGCCGTTCTATTGCAATGAGGTGTATGCCAATGGCCAGAAGATTGACTGGTTCCACAGCGCTACAGAAAGCGGCCTCAGATTCTGGCTTTTCAAGTTTAGTAACAGTACCGATGGAAATGTCGCTTTCAGCTATGAGCCCAATCAATACATGAATCCCAACGAGCCGTATATCATCGCCATGCCTGGCGACAAGTGGGGCGAGAAATACGACCTGACCAACAAGGAAATCACCTTCAAGGCCACCACAAAAGGCTATACCGCAGTGAAAGCTACCACCTCGCCTGAGAAGAAAGCTGGATTCTATACGTTGAAGGGTACTTATGGAAATGCTGAAAACGTAGAGGATATTTATGTTTTGAATAACGCAGGTTCTTTCTTCGAACTTCAGGATAAGGCTACTGTCAATCCGTTCAATGCCTATTTCGTTGGCGAGTCTGCCGGCAGCCGCATGCTGCGCATAGGTATGGACGATTCTGGAACTACTCCCATCAACAGCATCCGCTCTGACGATGCCTCTGGAGTGGTCTATGACCTGCAAGGTCGTCGTGCTGACGGAAGTCAGCTGAAGAAGGGTGTCTATATTGTGGACGGCAAGAAGGTTGTTCGCTAACAAGTCCCATTTTTCTAATTAATAAAGTAAAAAAATAGCAACGATGAAGAAGAGATATATAAAACCTGCGTTCTTGACAGATGAATTCGAGATTTCGTCCTGCCTGTTGGCGGGTAGTGGCCCATTGGGTAGTGACGCCGGTCTACCTGGCATCACTGATGATGGTATTGACGGTCCTGGTGCCGACGGTTTTGGCGACCTGCCTGGATATGGAGTGAGATTATATAATATTAATGTTTGGGATGACGAAGAGGAGTAATACAATGAGATACCATATTATAACAGTTTTAGCCGCCCTGCTGCTCAGTGGCCCGGTCATGGCTAATCCCGTCACCACCAGTGACGCCCGCCAGAAGGCAGATGAATTTCTGAAGAAGCAGGCAACAACGGCCAGCGGTCCACGCCGTGCCGCCCTGCAGAGTCCTCAACTGGTTGAGGCTCCCGCAGCCTTTGGCGATGCCCTGCACGTGTTTAACATCGAAGGCCAGAACGGCTATGTCATCGTCTCGGGCGACGACCGTACTGAGGAAATCCTTGGCTATGTCGACAACGGCTCGTTCGACATCAACAACATTCCCGCCAACATGCGCTTCTGGCTGCAGGCCGTGTCCGATGCCATCACCACCGGTCAGGCTGCCCCGAAGATACGTCGTGCTGAGCGTGCGGCTGTGGAGCCCGTCGTCACCACCCATTGGGACCAGCCAGACCCCTTCAACAACTACATCCTCGACGACATGCCCGACCAGGATAAGTACTATCATGACCAGCTGATGACGGGCTGTGTGGCCACTTCAATGGCTCAGGCCGTCTTCCGTGCCGCACAAAACTACAAGGAGAAGCACGGCCAGTGGCCCGACATAGCCACCAACACGGTGCCTTCCTATACACAGTCGACGTCGGGCCTGACATCCACTGGCTGGACATTCCCCGAGCTGCCTGTTTACACCTTCGACTGGGCTAACATGCGCGAGGACAACTACTCGACGCTGAAGTACACCGACATTACGGCGGCACAGATTAAGGCTGTGGGCAAGCTGATGCAGTATTGTGGCCGTTCCATGAAGATGGAATACGACAAGATAAACTCCGGCTGCGTCTTCGTATGGGCTGGTCGCCGCATGCACGAGCAGCTCAATCTCTCGAAGTTCTGCCAGAGCGTCGACCGAGCCTACTATACGTCGCAGGATTGGGAGGACATGATGTATAAAGAGGTGAGCGAGGGCCGTGCCGTCTGCTACTCGTCGAATGTTGGGTCTTCCACCAGTTCCGAGGGCCATGCCTATATTCTGGACGGCTACAAGGACGGACTGTTCCACATCAACTGGGGCTGGGGCAAGAGCGTTACCGACACGGGTGGCAATCCCACCGCCGACGGCTACTTCGATCTCTCCGTGCTGCAGCCCATGGCTGCTGGTTCGGGTTCGGCATCTGTGCTGGAAGCCCAGTACAAGTATCTGCAGCAGGCCATGATCCACATATCGTATGACGACCCTGAAGATGCTGTCTCTGCCCTGAACTTCTATTGGAACGGTAAGAGCGTCTACACTTCGTACATTAGTGGCTGGGGAACCTATAACGTGCTCAGCGGCACTATTACCTACGAGGAGGGCTGGGCCATCCGCAATGCTGATGGTACCATCAGCGACAACATCTGGAACAAGACTACTGAGCACAAATATGCCTCGATAGCAACCAATGCCGGTACGACCAGCTATTTCTCTGACATGGCCATCCCTGCTGAGGACGGCGACTACGACATCGTGCATATCTCACGTGAGAAGGGCACCATTGAGTGGCATGCCAGCTATGGTACGGACAAGAACTACGTGACCGTCACCAAGTCCGGTGGTTCCATCACCAAGGCCGTGGCGCATCCCGTCGACCCCTCGAAGGCTCAGTTCCAGCTTGCCGGTATTGACTTCATCGGCAACATGGAGGCTAACCAGGACAATACCGTTCGCGTGACCGTCAACAACACGGGCGATGACTTCTTTGGTTCGCTGGCTATGTACTATAGCACCACTACATCGTTGTCATCGACACAGAAGTACGAGCAGCTGGCTACCCTGAAGCCTGGTGAGACCACACACGAATTTACGGTGAAATTGGCTAAGGGCGAATACAACCTCTGGTTCGTCGTCAACCCCGGCAGCTATCCTTATGCCAGCGATGCTTTTGGCACGGGCAAGATGTTCATTGGCTATGGTGAAGATGCCAACAAGGTGCAGGCTGGCAATATGCAGTTCGACGGCCAGAGTGGTTCCACGCTGTCCGTGAAGAGCGTCAACGGACAACTGGCTGAGGTGACGGGTACGTTCGACGTGACCAACAATACGGGCCACAGCTACAGCGCTACCTACTACGCCAACGTGGAGTATGGAAGCGGTTCCAGCAAGACCGTCTATGCTACGGCTGAGATTCCGTTCACCGTGGAAACAGGAACCCACAGCGTTCCCTTCAACCTGGGCGTGGTAACAGGCCTTGCGTCAGGGAATACCTACAGGATTCGGCTTTACAACAAGTTGGGCGGTAACGAGACCGACATTGCCACAGCCGATTTTACACTCCAGCCTTATTTCCGCTACTGGCTGGCCGACGGCACGGTGAAGGAGTTTGCTGAGACCTCATATTACAATCAGTTGAGCGGTGATGGCTTGGAAGCCGTCGCTATCGACTGCAGGGGTATCTCCAAGTCAGCAACCATGTATATGGATGGTGTTACCAATAAGAACTGTCTTTTCTATATAGAAGAATCGCAGAAGCCCACCAGCTCGTCTTACTCCACTTATGGTCGCAACCTTGTCGTTGACGGCGTGGCCGAGAATATGGTCGTCAATGGCGACTATCTTTTCTATGCTCCCGAGGCCTTTACTGCCGAGCAAATCAGCTACAAGCGCACCTTCACCGTGGGCAATACCGGCAATGGCGACGGCTGGCAGACCATCATGCTGCCGTTCAGCGTGAACAACGTGAAGTGTAACGGTAAGAACAAGCGTTGGTTTACCTCTGCCACTGATACACGCTGCCACTTCTGGCTGATGGAGCTGACTGACGCTACTGACGAGGCACTGACCTTCGACTATGCCACGACCTTCGAGGCCGGCAAGCCTTATATCATTGCCGTGCCGGGCAAGAACACGGAGAAGTGGGCTGACAGCTGGGATCTGACGAACAAGGAGATGAGTTTCAACGGACTCAATGTCACCGTTCCCGTTACTACCATCGAACCGCAGGTGGCTGGCGTGGTCACCTTCCAGGGTGCCTATACTGCTCAGAACGTCGACGGCTATGTGCTCAATGCCGCAGGCACGAAGTTTGAACAGCAGACTGGCGTTGAGGTGAAGGGCTATCAGGCCTACATCACCAAGGGTGGTAGCAGTCGTTCGTTGAATATCACGATTGCCGGCCAGGGTACCACGGGCATCGGTATCGTTGACAATAGCCGTGAAGCAACAACCAATGACTGTTATTACGACTTGCAGGGTCGCCGCGTGCAGCAGCCTGCCAACGGACTCTACATCAGAAACGGCAAAAAGATACTGGTTAAGTAAATTGATTTGTTTTTGCGTATGGAGAGAAATTCACGAGGTATGTGGATTTCTCTCCATTTCTTTTGGCAGTTTCGGGGATTATTGCTATTTTTGCAGGCATGATTGACCGGGCGACAGTCGATAAGATAATGGATGCCGTCAACATCGTGGATGTGGTCGGCGAGTTTGTTAACCTGCGCAAGTCGGGGGTTAACTACAAGGGACTGTGCCCGTTTCATGACGACAAGACGCCGTCGTTCATGGTGTCGCCGGCCCGTCAGATATGCAAGTGCTTTGCTTGCGGCGAGGGCGGCAATGCCGTCAACTTCCTGATGAAGCACGAGCAGATAACGTATCCCGAGGCGCTGCGGTGGTTGGCGAAGAAATACAATATCGAGATTCAAGAGCGCGAACTGACCGACGACGAGAAGCGCGAACAGTCGGAGCGCGAGTCGATGTTCATCGTCAACGAGTGGGCCTGCCAGTATTTCCATGAAATCCTGAAGAACGACGTCGACGGACAGGCTATCGGCAAGCAGTACTTCCGCAGCCGTGGCATCCGCGACGACATCATCGAGAAGTTCCAGCTGGGCTTTGCCCTCACCAAGCGCGATGCCCTCGCCAGCGAAGCCCGCCGTAAGGGTTTCAAGGACGAGTTTCTCATCAAGACGGGATTGTGCTATTTAAGGGAAAATGGAAAAGTGAATAGTGATGGTACGGCGAATGCAAATTCTTCCCTTGTTGACCGCTTTGCCGGCCGTGCCATCTTCCCTTGGCTGAACGTCAGCGGCAAGGTGGTGGCCTTCGGCGGTCGTAAGCTGGATGCTGCCACGAAGGGCGTGCAGCAGAAGTACGTCAACTCCCCCGACTCGGAGATTTATCATAAGGAACGCGAACTTTACGGCATCTACCAGGCCAAGAAGGCCATCGTCAAGGAGGACTGCGTGTACATGGTGGAGGGCTATACCGACGTCATCGCCATGCACCAGTGCGGTCTGGAGAATGTCGTGGCCAACTCGGGTACGGCGCTGTCGGTCCACCAGGTGAAACTGCTGCACCGCTTCTCGCAGAACATTGTGCTGCTCTACGACGGCGACGAGGCCGGCATCCATGCTGCCATGCGCGGTACCGACATGCTGTTGCAGGAGGGTATGAACATCAAGGTGCTGGTATTGCCCGACGGCGACGACCCCGACTCCTTTGCCCGCAAGCATACCGCCCAGCAGTTCAAGGACTATATAGCGGAGCACCAGAAGGACTTTATCCAGTTCAAGACCGACCTGCTGCTGAATGGCGTCACCGACCCGCACAAGCGTTCCGAGGCCATCAGCAGCATCCTGAAGAGCGTGTCCGTCATCCCCGACAAACTGAAGCGCGACACCTATCTGTCGGAATGCTCGCATCGTTTCAGCGTCAACGAACAGGCCTTGGTGACCACCGTCAACAACTATATCCAGAAGGAAAAGGAGGATAGGCAGAAGGAGCGTGAGCGGGCGCTGAATGGTCAGACGGATGTCGGCGGCGAGACCCCGGTACAGCTGATTGCGCCCATCGGTCTGCATACTGCCCAGGAGCAGACGTCGGAGGTGGAGCGCCTGCTGGTGCAGAGCATCATCCGCCACGGCGAGGAGATTATCTTCGACAACCTGGAGGCCGAGGACGGCTCTACCATCAGCCTGAACGTGGCGGAGTATATAGACTTCGACCTCGGGCAGGACGACCTGTCGTTCAGCAGCCCACTATATAATAAGGTGTTGCACGAGGCGGTGGAGCACTCCGACGACGCGAACTTCAAGGCCGACCGCTACTTCATGCAGCATCCCGACCCGCAGGTCAGCCAGTTGGCAGCCACGCTGGGCATCGACAGCCACCAGCTCAGTCGCAGTTTTGAGCGCGAGACCAGCATGATGCAGTTGCGCCAGCACGTCCAGCACCTCATCCTGGACTTCCGCATGGACATCGTCAACCAGCGCATGAAGGACCTGCAGCGGCAGTTGAAGGAGGCGGGGTCCGACATGACGCGCATCCGGGAACTGATGGAGGAATACAAGCAGATACAGGAAATCCGCAATGTCCTGGCCCGCCAGCGCGGCTCGGACGTGGTTGTTTAGTTCATAGTTCACAGTTCATAGTTCATAGTTAATGGAGGGTTGGTTGTACATATTGAGCATGACGCTGATGTGGGGCATCATTGCCGCCACGGTCATCCATGTGGTGATGGAGAACGGCCAGCCAGCCAAGACGATGGGGTGGGCGCTGGTCATCTTCTTCCTGCCCGTCGTGGGCATCGTGCTCTACTTCTTCTTCGGCATCAACCACCGCCGCGAGCGCCTGGTGAGCCAGCGCTCACTGGACCAGCTGACCAAACGGTCGATGCTGAACTTCGTCGAACAGCAGGACCTGCACGTGCCAGAGAGCCACAAGCAGCTGGTAGACCTCTTCGTGAACCAGAACATGTCGCTGCCCTTCAAGGACAACGCCGTCGACATCATGACCGACGGCTATGCCTTCTTCCCCGAACTGCTGAAGGACATCGGCCAGGCCCGCCACCATATCCACATCGACATGTATATCATGGAGGAGGACGCGCTGGGCCGTCTGGTGGCCGACGCACTCATCGACAAGGCCCGAGAGGGTGTCCGCGTGCGCATCATCTACGACGACGTGGGCTGCTGGCGCGTCAGCCACCGCTTCTTCGAACGCATGCGGGAAGAGGGCATCGAGATATACGCCTTCCTGCCCGTTCGCTTCCCGACGTTCACCAGCAAGGTCAACTACCGCAACCACCGCAAGCTCGTCATCATCGACGGCAGCGTGGGCTATATCGGCGGCATGAACATCGCCCTGCGCTACGTGAAGACGGCTTGGCGCGACACCATGCTCCGACTGACGGGCCCCATCGTCTACGGCCTGCAGCGAGCCTTCCTCGTGGACTGGTACTTCGTGGACCGCACGCTCATCACCGACCGCATCTACTATCCGCCGTTCACCGCTCAGCAGAAATCTCTCACCTCTCACCTCTCACCCCTCACCTCTAACAACTGCCTCGCGCAGATTGTCACCAGCGGGCCGACGACGCCCTATCCCGAAATCATGCAGGGCTACGTGCGGGCCATCACCGCCGCCCGTCGCTACATCTATATCGAGACGCCCTATTTCCTGCCCAACGAGCCCGTGCTCTTTGCCCTGAAGACGGCCATCGTGGCCGGCGTGGACGTCCGCCTGCTCTGTCCGCGCCACTCCGATGCCCGCGCCACGGAATGGGCGTCGCGCAGCTATCTGCGCGAGCTCCACGAGACCGGCGCCCGTGTGCTGCTCTACGAACCGGGGTTCCTGCACAGCAAGCTGATGGTGATTGACGATGCCCTGACTACCTGCGGCTCAACGAATGTCGATTTCCGCTCGTTCGAGAACAACTTCGAGGCCAACATCTTCATCTACGACGAGGGTACGGCCCTGCGGCTGAAGAAGGTCTTCCTGGACGACCAGTCGCTGAGCACGCCCCTCGACCAGGTGCCCTCGTGGCTCCGGCCCAAGTTCCTGCCCCGCCTCTGGGAAAGCCTCACCCGCCTGCTCTCCCCACTGCTCTGAGAAATAAATAATCATAAATCGTGCTTATTTCTTGATTGCGGCTTAATAGCTATTCTTTTCCACGAGGTAGTAGATTCGGGCGCTTTTGCTGCCGCGGCTCGTGATGACGGCGGACTCGCCCTCGAGGCCGTAGCCCAGCTCGCGGTAGGCCGTGGAGTAGGACAGGCCGTTGAGCGCCGCATAGTCACGGACGTGCATAAAACCCTCCTTGCGCAGGAAGCGGATGGCACGCTCTATGCGCTCGGCCTTCGTGTACTTCGACTTGCGGAGGCGGTCCTCGCCGCCGCGCTCCAGCTTGCACTTGCCGGCCACGCTCCTCACCAGCGCCTTGTCGGCCTTGTAGCCCACGCCCGTCACGGCCAGGCTCATCGCATTGAGCCTCGGGGTCCCCTCCTCGAAGGTGTCCAACTCAGTTCTCCCGCTGTTTTTGTTCAGTCCGAGCTTGGCGTGGAACGTCCCCAGCCCGTCAATCCTCACGTTGTTGCCCTTGGCCAGTTCGGTGGCCAGCTGCTCGCACACCGCCGTCATGACGGACTGGATGACGCCAGGGCTGCAGAGCTGGTGGTAGTAGTGGCATTGCTGGATGAAGTCCGCGTAGCTCAGCGTCTCGCGTCTCTCCATCCTGTAATAGACCTGCGTGGAGCCAGTCCCGTTCAGGTCTGCTACCTCTTTCTTGATGTACTTAGCCATACCTATTCTTATTTGATATATTTAACCGTAATAACTCCCTATATTGATAAATGATAGAATCCCCATTAAAAAAATGAGTCTTACCCGGTTGCAAAGATACGAAAAACCCCGTTAAAAAACAATTTTCACGTCGAGAAAATTTATTTCCACGACGAGAAAATATATTTCCACGCCAAGAAAATATATTTTACGACGTGAAAATAATTTCTTGACCTAGGTTTTATAACCTTTTTGTACGAGGTTTTCGGAAGTTTTTAATGGGGATTCCGAAATAATCTCGTGCCATTATCGGAACAGCGCGAAGATGCAGTTATCGGAACAGCGAGAAGTTGACGCTGCCGTAGCTGCGGTGCTCCAGGAAGTGCGAGTGCTGCGAGAAGTCGTAGTCCTTGCCGTGCTCCAGGACAAAGATTCCATCTGGGGTCAGCAACTGCTTCTCGAAGATGAGGTCGGGAATCTGGGGCAGTTCCTTCAGGGCGTAGGGCGGGTCGGCAAAGATGAAGTCGAACTGCTGCTTGCACGACTTCAGAAAACGGAACACGTCAGCGCGCAGGGGCAGCGCCCGGGGACTGTCCCCTGTGTGAGAAGCGGAGCGGATTACATGGGGACTGTCCCCTTTGTGCTCTGCGTTCTCTAACTTCTTCAGGCAGTCCGTTATAAACCGATGATGGTCGCGGTCCAGCTCGACGCTGACGACCTGCTGGCATCCTCGCGACAGCAGCTCCAGCGTGATGCTGCCCGTGCCCGAAAAGAGGTCCAGCGCCGTG
>CACXAG010000069.1 GCA_902765585.1 uncultured Prevotellaceae bacterium | reverse complement strand
ATCGAACTGAACACCGATGCCAACGACCTCGACATCTATCCGCTGAACGGCAACCTGCACTGGACACGCGACAACTACGGACCCATCTGGATTCCTGCCAAGGGACAGAGCATCGACCTGACGCTGAAGAACCTTCCCATCTACGAGCGCCCCATCCGTACCTACGAGGGCAACAAACTGGAGGTGAAGGACGGCAAAATCTATATCAACGACCAGGAGACCACCAAGTACACCTTCAAGATGGACTACTACTGGATGCAGGGTGACAACCGCCACAACTCTCTCGACTCCCGCTACTGGGGCTTTGTGCCGGAAGACCACATCGTGGGCAAGCCTATCTTCATCTGGTGGAGCTCTGACCCAGACCGTCACGGCTTCTCTGGCATTCGTTGGAACCGCTTGTTCCGCTTCGTGGATAACATCAAGTAATGTTAGAAGTAAGAGGTTAGAGGTAAGAATATAGAGGTAAGAAGTATGGCTGGTTGGCTGAAGTATGTGATAGCATTTGCATCGGCATTCGCACTGATGCTGGCATTTCGCACCTTGGCCTTCTCCATACACGGCGTGATAGGCGATGGGTTGACACCGCTCTACCAGAACGGTGACCGCCTGCTTATCAACCGCTGCAGCTATGGTCTTCGCATAGAAGGCAATAGACTGCTGCCCTATAGCCGCTTGTTGCGCCAACCCGTCCAGCGAGGCGATGTCGTGGCGTTTGTCATGCCTGGCGACAGCATTGACGGTCTGATGATAGCGCGCTGTACTGCTGTCCCTGGCGATACTGTCCTTACGGCTACAGGTCTGCAGACGATTCCAGGTTTAAAGTCGTGTGCCAAGACCGACTACTACTGGTTAGAGTCCGTCAACAAGCAAAACCCTGCCGACTCCCGTTATTTCGGGTTTGTTCCAGAGCGTTGCATCGTTGGTCGGGTAGTCACTGTGCTTTACAATCGTCATAACTCCTTTCTACCATGAGTACCGCCCTGCTGCAAACCACCTATTTCGGGCCTGTCCAGTGGTACCAGAAGCTTAATCGTTACGACTGTTGCTGCATAGAACAGTACGACTCATACCAGAAGCAGACCTTTCGCAACCGTTGCGTCATTGCCACAGCCAATGGCCTGCAGGCATTGACGGTACCCGTGGAACATGATACATTAAAAACCAAGGACTTGCGCATCAGCGACCATAACCAGTGGCGCCGTGTCCATTGGAATGCGTTGCAGTCAGCTTATAGCGAGAGTCCGTTCTTCGACTATTATGCGGACGACATCCGCTCGTTCTTTGAGAAGAAATATGAGTTTTTACTCGATTTCAACGAGGCGATACGCCAGAAAGTGTGCGAACTCATCGATATCCATCCAAGCGTCACCTATACTTCTGACTACGTGCCGGCCGACCGCATCGAGGCATCCTCCGTCAGTGATTTTCGCGAGGTCATTCACGCGAAACGCCCTCAGCCCGATGCCGACTTCACCCCCAAGCCTTATTGGCAGGTGTTTCAGCATAAATATGGCTTTCAGCCAAACCTCTCCATCTTGGACCTTCTCTTTTGTATGGGACCAGAATCTATTTTTTATTTATAATTATTTATCAACATTTTAAAACTTAACACAATGAAAAAAATGAATGTTAAAGTAGTAGCATGCCTGCTTATCGGTTCTATGGCAGCTAGTTCTTGTATCGGCTCTTACAAGCTGTTCAACAAATTCACCCAGTGGGAACTCCGCATGACGAACAACAAGTTTGTCAACGCCATCATCGGCTTCATCATTGACATCGTCTGTATTCCCGTCACTTTGCTGGTCGATTCGCTGGTGCTGAACACTATCGAGTTCTGGTCTGGTGAGAATCCTCTGGCCAGCAACGAGGGTAAGACCCAGCAGGTCCTGGGTTCTGACGGTCGCTACTATGCCGTGACCACACTGAAGGATGGCTACGAGATCAAGGCTCCCACTGGCGAGGTGACCTATCTGATTCACAATGCTGAGAACGACTCTTGGTCGATGAAGCAGAACGGTGTTGTCAAGGAGATCTTCCGTTTCAATGCCGACGGTGGCATCCAGGCTAACATCAACGGCGAAATCAGGAACTTCACACCCGATGCTGCTGGTGTCTACGAGGCCCGTATGGCTGCCAATGACGGCGTTTTCTTCGCCCAGAAGTAATTTTTCTTTGAAAAAACTTGTGTAATTAAGATTTTTGAATTACCTTTGCAGCGCATTTGCAATCATGGGGGCGTAGCCCAGTTGGTTTAGAGCGCTGCAGTCACATTGCAGAGGTCAACAGTTCGAGCCTGTTCGTCCCCACATCCAAAAAGCCATCTGTCTTCCGGCAGATGGCTTTTTTCGGACAGAGCCAAAAATTGGCCTACTCTCATCGTTGAGCAGGTCCTCAAGTTCCTGCTCATGATACTTGGTGGTGTGGGGCTTAAACAAGTCCGGCCGTAACACATGATGCACCATGTTCACTTGATGCAAAAGTTCAATGATGCGCTTTATGTCGCTTTTGTTTGCTTTTCTGATCATGTCTTGTTCACATTCGAATTATGCGGTAGTACCTATCTCGTAGAGATATTCTGGGGCAAAGATAAGCATTTTTTTCAATATTGGAATAAAAAAGAAAAAAAGTTCTGCTTAAGTTTATAACTTGATATTCATGGTGTTATTCATCCTTTAACTTAATGTGCATTGTTAAAGACTAAAAAATGCAAAACGTTTTGTCAATCATAAGGAAGTTGTTTAATTTTGCTGCCGATGAAGACGTTACGGACAGCAATACTCCTGACAGCTTTTTTCTGCAGCTGGTCGCTCTCAGCCCAAAAACAGCTGAGAGTGGTGGACGTTGAAACGCTTGCCCCTGTGGCAGGAGCCAACGTCATAGGCAAAGGCCACACGGCACAGACCGACTCACTGGGCTGTGTCCTGGTGTCTGATAGTTGCAGGACATTCGTCTTCTCACACGTCAACTACGAAAGTCGCATCATCAATCTGGAAGAAGTGAATGATACGGTATTCCTGATTTCGAAGCTGCTGAACCTGAAAGAGGTTGTGGTGTTCGGACATGCCAAGAAGACTGACAAATTGAAAGACCTGAAAAGTCAGTTAGGCTTAAATAAAATCGATGCACAACTCTTGTCGTCAAGTCCCAATTCCGGTGTCAACGTGTTGGGGCTTGTCGGTAAACTCATTCCTAAGAGATGGCGACAAAGCAAGAAAGAAACCCGCCGCCAGCGTCTCAAACGAATCCTCGAAGAATACTGATTTTGTCTTTTAGTTTTTTCCTCGTGGACTGCGTGATCAAGCAAAACAGGAAAAAGAATCAGTTGAAGTCTGAGGTTTTTATGGCTTCACGTAATTCCTTTGAGAGTGCGTGGCGGTTGAGGAACAGGTAGGTGGTATTCAGTGCAATGTAATCGCGTGACATATACCAGATGCCCTGATACTGTCCGCTCTTGCCCCATGAGTTCTTCACCATATAGTAGGGCTTGCCCTGTTCATCAACAGCCTTGCCATATATCAGCATCACATGGTCGTAGGTAAACTGCCAGTTGTCCCACTGTTTCTGTCGCAACGCTTGTGTAGGCGTCACGCCATTGGGCAACATGGCCAGCCCTGTGCGAGTGAAATCACCTGTCACGTCGCCGCCCCATGCCACAGTATAGCCGGCATCCAAAGCCTTGTCGAGCACTTCCATCAACTGTTCGACAGGGATATTGTAACTGGGTTTTAGCCTCCATTTATAAGGTGCTTCAATGATGAACCACTTGTTGAAAGGATGATGCGTGTAGCTCGTCAGACTCACATAGTCGTCGAGTTCCAACCCCAGGGTCTTTGCAAACGCCTTCGGTGTGTAATCCTTACCTTCATACACAAACGACTCAGGGCAGCGGCCTACATATCGTTCGATGACCGCCTGCACCGAGTCTCGCCAATGCAGCAGCGGCTCTTTGACATCCTTGCGAACGATACCTCTCACTGTCCGCTCCAGTTCTGGGAAGAATACCTTGAAGTTGGCCAATGAGTCGCCGGTCAGTGAGCCTGGTGCCGGCATTGCCTTCTCAGGACAGATACCATGCTGACGGATTACCTCTAACACATCGTCGCAAGAGCCTCCCTCCGAAATCTGACTGAAGCCGTGCATCCGTACATAGTGGGTGGCACAGTCCATGTAGTCTTTGCTGACCACGAACATTTCGCAAAGGTCGTAGCTCTTGCCCGTCTTTCGCAGTATCTCACTCTCGAAGTATCCCAGCGTGGCATAGGCCCAGCAGGTTCCACTGCGATACTGGTTCTTCACGCTGGTTATCGGCAGTTTCTTCACCGTCCTAAACCTCTTTCCTATTTTCGAGTCGCTTGCCTGTCTCAGCAGGTTCTCTTGTGCTGATGCTGTTATGGTCAGCAACAACGCCGATATAAGTGTTATAATCTTCATCTAGCCTGTTCTTGGTTTTTCAAATTGCCTCAGCCGCACAGCGTGACAGGCACGCTGTGCAGCCTGATTTTATTTCATGTTTTGCTTGATCACGCAGTCCACGAGGGTCATGCCGTGGGTATCGTAGAGATTCAGGGATGCGTAGCCGGGTGTCTTGTCCATGCCGGCGAAGTCCATGTAGATGATGCCTACGGAACCGCTATGGCTGGCCAGCCAGTCGGCGGTTACCTTGTTGGCCTCGACGGCATTCTCGCGGTAGCTGTCTGACAGGGGCAGTCCGAAGTAGGCCGAGGGAAAGTTGATGACCCAGGCAGGGCTCTCAGCATTCATGTCGCGATTGGCGGCAGCTTCCAGCATGCGGATCACTGCATCGTCCTTGCCGTCGCGACTGGACTTGCCCCAGTAGTCTTGCACCCATAGTGGTGCCTCGAACACACGCTCAGGACGCAGGTCAAAGACACGCATGCCCACCTTCAGCTGCTCGCGGATGGTCAGCTCCTGTGTCTTGGCCGATGCTTCGGCAATGAATCTAAACAACTTGCTCTGCCAGCCCTCTGCCGTACACGCGTCATGGCTGCCAGGCAACGAGAGGTCGGCTACCAGACGGCTGTCGGCCAGCGTCTCATCCACTGGCTGTTGTCTATGCCCTTGGGCTTGTAGGCGTCGACGTCGTAATCGCTGCTACCGTTTTGTTCAGCCATGCGATTCAGCACTGCCTGCATTCCCTCGTCAGCCAGCAATAACTTCAGTTCCTGTCCGTCCACTCCCTTGGCATTGACGGCCTCGTTGGCATAGCTGACGTCCCACTGCTGAGGATAGCTCTGGTCCCACTGGTGGGTCAGGGTGATGTGTACCTTGCCGTCGGCTGTGGAACTGTAGTTGAACACGCCATAGCCCAAGATGCCCTGAACGAGGATGTCGTCATCATTGTCGCCAAAGAAGCAGCGCTGGAAGTCGCCCGTCCCGTCAGTATTAAAGTGATAGACGTCTGCAACAACGCTGTACGCCATGCTTTCCTCCCTCGCTCCTTCCGCATGGGCAACACCCCTAGCTTCGTAAATGTTGTACCATGTCCCTGCGCTCAGCTCCTCTGCCAGCGGTCCGGGACCAGTGTTTTTCGCCTGATTGTTGTCGTCATCGTTATTACATGCTGTCAGCAGCACCATAGCCAGCAGCATCTGCATGGCTGTTCTCAAAAGATATCTTCTTTTCATAAAGAAATAGAGCTGTCTGATTGGCAAAGGTACGAATAAGCGAGAGAAAAACAAAGAAAATCATTTGTTTTTTTTAAAAATATTGCTACAGCTACCAGGAATTGCTGTCGGGAATCTGTGCTTTGCCGGCATTCGCCTGCCACAAATTGAACGGGCTGCCTCTGACTCATCAGATGGGGCAGCCCGTTCATCGTTAGTATGTTATGAAAATTTGAGAGAATGCTTTGACACCAAGTCAAAGAGATTTCGAAACTTCACAGTTTCATTGATTGTGTTTTAACTAAACATGATTTAATAATATAGAGAAAGCATAGAAATTTTCTTAATCCTTGGGCAGACTCGACATCATCACGCTTGTGCTGTCGGTCTTGTCACTGATGTTCTCGGCCTGAATGGGCTGCACAGCAGCCACGGTGTCTACCTGCTGACGGACAGCATACTCACGCGGGTCGTCCCAGCTGTTGTCCCAGGGAGCCTGCAGTGCACCGCCTAACGTCAGGATGATGGCAACAACGGCAGCCGCCTTGAAGAGCGGCATGAGGCGCTGCGTCAGCTTCACCTCTTTGGCCTTGACGACAGCCGTCTGCGGCGTCTCGCCAATCTGTTGCAATATCCGGGCCTCGAAATCATCACCCAGCATGTCCTCGTCTTTATAGGCGAACAGCGGAGCCCATTGCTGCATCTCAGCAGGGATGTCTTCCTGACTGAAGAACGAGCGAAGTATCTGCTCCTCTTCTAAGGAAGTCTCTGCGTCAAAGTAGCGCTCCACGAGTTGTTCTATGTACTTGTAGTCCATGCGTTTTATTTGGGTTCTCTATATTAAAAGACGATTGGCAAACGGAAAAGTTACAGCAATGGGAAAATTTTTTTATTTTTTCTGTCCTACGAAGTTTTCTTGTGTCAGTAGTTCCTTCTTCACAGCCTGTCTGGCACGGAAGATGTTGACCTTCACTTGTTGCTCGGTAATGCCCATTACCACAGCGATGTCACGATAGCTCTTGCCCTCGAAATCGCGCAGTTGCATGCAGCAACGCTGCTTTTCGGGCAACTGGTCAAGCAGCCGTCGCACCAGTTGTATGCGGTCGCGCTGTACCGTCTGCTCCTCAGGATTGGCAGCATAGCTGTAGTCAGCGGTGTCCTGATGGTCCTCCAGCGTCTCTGCCTGGTTGTCCATCCGCTTCATGCGGTCGAGGGCGAGGTTGCGGCATATTGTCAGACAAAAGGCTTCTATCGACTCTATCTGCGCCCAGTCGTTGCGACGGTTCCACACCTTGAGCATCGTGTCCTGGACAATATCCTCTGCCTCCGCACGGTTCAGTGTGATGCGGAGTGCCAGCCTGAAGAGTTCGTTCTTCAGCGGCAGGATATCGTTCTGGAAACTAATTTGGCGCATTCGCTAATCAACGTTCAATGTTCAAAGTTCAACGTTCAACGTTTTATAACTGTTCCATGTTCACCGTCGATAGCCGTTGCCAGCGTGATGATGACTCTCGACACGCCAGCCTCCACGGCATTCAGTGCGTTCTCTATCTTAGGCAGCATACCACCACTGATGGTGCCGTCGGCCTTGTAGCGCTCAAAGTCAGCCCGGGTAATGGTTCCGATGACGCTGTCGTCATCGTCGGGATTGCGCAATACGCCCTTTTTCTCAAACGAGAAGATGAGCGTCACGTCGTAGTATGGTGCCAGCGCCTTGGCCGTTTCTGAAGCGATGGTGTCGGCATTGGTGTTCAGCACATGTCCCTCGCCGTCGTGCGTCAGTGGTGCCATCACGGGAGTGATGCCAGCCTCGATGAGTCGGCTCAGCATCTGTCCGTCGGCACGCTCCACGTCGCCCACCCAGCCGAAGTCGACACCGTCCTTGAGCGGACGCTTGTGGCTGTGGATGACGTCACCGTCGGCACCCGTCAGTCCTAAGGCGTTCACGCCATTAGCCTGCAGACGGGCCACGAGGTTCTTGTTCACCAGACCGCCATAGACCATCGTCACCACCTCCAGCATATCGCTGTCGGTGATGCGCCGACCGTTCACCATCTTGGTTTCTATTCCTAAGCGTTCGGCCATCTTCGTCGCCTTGCGGCCTCCGCCGTGCACCAGCACCTTACGACCCTCGACGGCTGAGAAGTCGCGCAACAATTGTGCGAGTTGCTGTTCGTCCTCCACGACAGCCCCGCCTACTTTCACGATTGTCAGTTTCTCTTTCATTTTTGTTTCCTTGGTTCTCGTGCTGCAAAGGTACGATAAACCAAGCGAAATACCAAGGAATTATCATTCTTTGACATAGTATCCTTACGCCCTCGCCCAAGGCATGGTATTGCCATGTTGGCTCAGTCGTGTTTCTTCTTGAGCTTTCCGATGGCGTTTTCCAGACTTTCCGTAGGCTCGATGATGTTGTAGCCTGCCCAGAAGTCTGGGTCTTCGAAGTATTCCACCCGGTCGTAGAAGCGTTCCTTGATGCCGAACGACGAGCGGCCCCGTGGGCGCTGGGCGTCACGTCCCTGTTGCAAGCGGTTGGTGACCACCATCTCGCTGACAGTGGTAAAGGGCGAGGCAAAGAGCCGTCGTTTCCAGTCGCAGTTGAAGCGCATCTCGTTGCGGACGTAGCTCATGTGGGTAATTCCCTGTTCGTCAGTCTTATAGACCACGGTGACGCTGAGCTCTTTGGGACGGAAACGTAGTCCCAACGGCTTGCGCACCAGCATATACTCCGAGGCACGTCGCCAGTCGCTGACGTCGAGTTGCAGCTCTGCCCTGCTGAAGGCCAGCGTCTGCTGGTCGATGTAGAGCAGTCCGCCCATCATGGGAAACTCCGTGTCGCGCCTGGGGACGATGCTCACCACATAGTGGGGGCGATCGTCGATGACGGCAGGCTGTTCCATGCGGAAGGTGCAGAGGGCAAGCAGGTCCTCGCTCAGCAGGTAGTCGGGGTTCTTGGCGACATCCACTACCAATGGCATCACTGGTCCGCCCTGTATCTTGACACCCAAGGTGTCGGCCCTCTTCATGCTCATCAGCCGACGCCCCTTCAGGATGGCGACGGCATCGAAGCGAACGTCTTTGCTGTAGCCAGTCTTATACATATCGGTGACCGCCTCTGCAATACTGATGAACCGGCTGCCGCGGCGTGCCGTCTCGCGGTAGAAACAGCGCACCAGTTCTGACTCCTGCGAATAATTCTGCTCGATGCGGCTCATGGCAGCCTTGACGATCTGGAGTGGGTCTTCAGCCGACACGACAATCTCGCTCAGTTGGACGCTATTTGGCACCAGCGACAACTTCAGACCCTCCGTCTTGTCCTCCGTCAATTGGTAGCGTAAGGTCTTGTAGCCGATGTGTGTCAGCCGGAGGGTCTTTGGATGGATGGTCGCCGTCAGCGCAAAATGTCCGTCATCGTTGGTCACGGTGTGTATCTTCTCTCCTTCCATCAGGATGCTGACATGTGCCAGCGGGCGTCCCGACTTGCGGTCGGTCACAATGCCACTCACCGTTGTCTGTCCGCTCGCTGTCAGGACGACGGCTATCAGGGTGATGATGGTTATAAGTCGTTTCATAGTCGTAATAAGCTGTAGTAAGTTGTGCTGTGTGGGCACAAAGATACGCATTATTTCATAAAAAACAATAATAATAGTGTAGAATATTTGTATTATCATATAATAATGTGTACCTTTGCCCCCGTTTTGCAAACGATTCTTTGGCCTAAAGGTGCAAAGTGTGGCTTTGCATGGCAAGATTTTTATTTATTTAGATGTTTTTTTATACAAGATGAACGTAATTACCAAGAGTATTCAGTTGCCTGATGGAAGAACCATCACAATTGAGACCGGGAAGGTGGCAAAGCAGGCCGATGGTAGCGTCATGCTCCGCATGAACAACACTGTGCTGCTGGCTACTGTTTGTGCCGCAAAAGATGCAGTTCCCGGAACAGATTTCATGCCTCTGCAGGTCGACTACAGAGAGCAGTACGCCGCCGCAGGCCGTTTTCCCGGTGGCTTCACCAAGCGCGAGGGCAAAGCCTCGGACAATGAAATTCTGACCAGCCGTCTGGTCGATCGTGTGCTCCGTCCGCTGTTCCCCTCCAATTATCACGCAGAAGTTTTTGTCAACGTAATGCTGTTCAGTGCCGACGGTGTTGACCAGCCCGATGCTTTGGCAGGTTTTGCTGCATCAGCTGCGCTGGCATGTTCAGATATCCCCTTCGAGTGTCCCATCTCTGAGGTTCGCGTGGCCCGCATCAATGGCGAGTATGTCATTGACCCCACCTTCGAGCAGATGAAGGAGGCCGATATGGACATCATGGTTGGTGCCTCGGCTGAGAACATCATGATGGTAGAAGGCGAGATGAAGGAAGTATCAGAGCAGGACCTGCTCGGTGCTTTGAAGGCTGCCATGGACGCTATCAAGCCCATGTGTGAGCTGCAGGCTGAACTGAGCAAGGAGCTCGGCAAGGATGTAAAGCGTGAGTACGATCACGAGGTGAACGACGAGGAACTGCGTGAGCGCATGAACAAGGAGCTCTATCAGCCCGCCTACGACGTTACCAAGCAGGCTCTCGAGAAGCAGCAGCGTGCTGAGGCCTTCGAGCAGATTCTGGCTGACTTCAAGGAGAAGTATGCTGCTGAGCATGCTGACCTGACCGAGGACGAGCTGGAAGAGAAGTATGCCATGATGGACCGTTACTACCACGACGTAGAGCGTGACGCCATGCGCCGTTGCATCCTCGACGAGGGCATCCGTCTGGATGGTCGTAAGACCGACGAGATTCGTCCCATCTGGTGCGAGGTGTCTCCCCTGCCCATGCCTCACGGAAGCTCTATCTTCACCCGTGGCGAGACCCAGTCGCTGACCACCGTCACCCTGGGTACCAAGCTCGACGAGAAACTGGTAGACGATGTGCTCGACAAGAGCTACATGCGTTTCCTGTTGCACTATAACTTCCCCCCGTTCTGCACGGGCGAGGCTAAGGCTCAGCGCGGCGTAGGCCGTCGTGAGATTGGTCACGGACATCTGGCATGGCGCGGTCTGAAGGAGATGATTCCTGCTGACTTCCCCTACACCGTACGTGTGGTGAGCCAGATTATGGAGTCTAACGGTTCTTCCAGTATGGCTACTGTCTGCGCCGGCACGCTGGCTCTGATGGATGCCGGTGTTCCCATGAAGAAGCCTGTCTCGGGTATTGCCATGGGTCTCATCAAGAACCCCGGAGAAGATAAGTATGCTGTTCTTAGCGATATCCTTGGCGACGAGGACCACCTGGGCGACATGGACTTCAAGACCACTGGTACGAAGGACGGTCTGACCGCTACCCAGATGGATATCAAGTGCGACGGTCTGTCGTTCGACATTCTGGAGAAGGCCCTCATGCAGGCCAAGGCCGGTCGTGAGCACATCCTGAAGTGCATCACAGACACCATTGCCGAGCCGCGTCCTGAGTTGAAGCCGCACGTTCCCCGCATCGAGGCCTTCGAGATTCCGAAGGAGTTCATCGGTGCCGTCATTGGCCCGGGCGGAAAGATCATCCAGCAGATGCAGGAGGACACTGGTGCCACCATCACCATCGACGAGGAAGACGGTGTCGGCAAGGTGCAGGTCAGCGGTCCCAACAAGGAGAGCATCGACGCTGCTATTGCCAAGATCCGTGCCATTGTTGCCATCCCCGAGATTGGCGAAATCTACGAGGGTACCGTCCGCAGCATCATGCCTTACGGCTGCTTCGTCGAGTTCATGCCAGGCAAGGACGGTCTGCTGCATATCAGCGAGATTGACTGGAAGCGTCTGGAAACCGTCGAGGAGGCTGGTATCAAGGAAGGTGACAAGATCAAGGTGAAACTGCTGGAGATTGACCCGAAGACGGGTAAGTTCAAGCTGTCGCACCGCGTGCTCATCGAGAAGCCCGAGGGCTATCAGGAGCGTCCTGCCCGTCGCGAGCGTGGCGAGCGTCCTGAGCGCGGTGAGCGTCGTCCCCGTCCCGAGCGCGGCGAGCGTCCTGAGCGCCGTCCCCGTCCCGACCGTGGCGAGCATCGTGAGCGTCACGATGAATACCACGAGCCCAACCGCGAGCCAAGGGACTTCACCGACGAGCTTGACAAGTTTGACTTCTAAGCACTAACCATCCATGAAATCCCGGTAGGCACCATCGCTTATCGGGATTTCTTGAATAAAAACACCCATGCTCAACAGGATCATCAGATATTTTCTGGAAAACAGGATTATCACTGTCTTTCTACTCCTCATGGTCATTCTGGGGGGACTGGCTACCTCGCCCTTCAACTGGCATGAGGGACTCATCCCCCGTGACCCTGTCTCGGTGGATGCCATTCCCGACATCGGTGACAACCAGCAGATTGTGGCCACGGAATGGATGGGGGCGCTCACCCAAAGACATCCAGGAGCAGATTACCTATCCGCTGACGACCTCGTTGTTGGGCATTCCAGGCGTTAAAACCATCCGGTCCACCAGTATGTTCGGCATGTCGTTCATCTATATCATTTTCAACGACGACATCGAATTCTACTGGAGCCGTTCGCGCATCCTTGAAAAGCTGAACTCGTTGCCGGCAGGTCTGCTGCCCGACGGTTTTCAGCCCACGTTAGGCCCTGATGCCACGGCCTTGGGACAGATTTTCTGGTACACGCTGGAAGGTCGCGACCCCAAGACGGGCTTCACCGGCCGCCACTATCAGCAGCTGCTGCGGGAAATCAAGAAGATTCGCGAGAAATACGAGTCAGGGAAGTAGGGAATATAATTATAAAAAGAAA
>CACXAG010000068.1 GCA_902765585.1 uncultured Prevotellaceae bacterium | reverse complement strand
GCGCTTCAGGATGGGCTTGAACCAACGACCCCCTGATTAACAGTCAGGTGCTCTAACCAACTGAGCTACTGAAGCAGAAGTGCTTTCTTTCGATTGCGGGTGCAAAGGTACAATGTTTTTTTGAATCGTGCAAACTTTTTGGGGAAAAATTTCATGATGAATGTATTTTTTTGTACTTTTGCACGCAGAAATCACAGAAATCACGGAAATAACGATGAAAAAAAAGCTATTAGTCATATTAGGCATGGTGCTGGCAGCAACGGTCTGTCAGGCTCAGGAAGCAAAAAATAACAACCTGGAAAAGGCAAAGAATCACAATTTGGAGGTGGCAAAGAATCTGGAGATCTTCAATGCCCTCTACAAGAACCTGGACCTGATGTATGTGGACACGCTGGATGCCAACAAGGTGGTGACGACGGGCATCGATGCCATGCTGCGCTCGCTGGACCCTTATACGGAGTACTATCCTGAGGAGCGGCAGAAGGATCTGAAGACGATGCTGACGGGTAAGTATGCGGGCATCGGGGCGCTGGTGCGCTTCAACCAGCAGCTGAAGCAGGTGGTGATAGAGGAGCCCTACGAGGGTATGCCAGCTGCCGAGGTGGGTCTGAAGAAGGGTGACATCATCCTGCAGATTGACGACTCGCTGATGAAGGACAAGCAGGTGAACTATGTGAGCAGCCGTCTGCGCGGCGAGGCCGGCTCGACGTTTGTGCTGAAGATAAAGCGGCCTACGACGGGCAAGGTGATGACATTCAAGATTACACGCCGCAGCATCAAGATGCCTGAGATTACGTGGTATGGCATGCTGCCTCAAAATATCGGATATATTGCGCTGAACACGTTTACTGGTGAGCCTTCCAAGGTGATGCGCCGTGCGTTTCTGGACCTGAAGAAGCAGGGTGCCGAGAAGCTGGTACTGGACCTGCGCAGCAATGGAGGCGGCTCGCTGCCCGAGTGTGTGGACATCCTGAGCATGTGGCTGCCCAAGGGTCAGCGCATAGTCGAGACGAAAGGCAAGTTGAAGCGCGTCGAGTCGGAATACAAGACGCGCCTGGAACCCATCGACACCGTGATGCCCATCGTGGTGCTGGTGAACCAGGAGACGGCATCGGCATCGGAGATTACGAGCGGAGCGCTGCAGGACCTGAAGCGTGGTATTATAATAGGTACGCGCACATACGGAAAAGGACTGGTGCAGGTGCCCAATGTGGACCTGCCCTACAATGCCAACCTGAAGCTGACGACGTCGCGCTACTATCTACCGTCAGGTCGCGGTATCGAGATGAAAGAGGGCATCAAACCTGACGTAGAGGTGAAGCCTGACACGATGGCTAACGTGACGCTCTATCTAGACCGGCTGGACTCGACGGAGGTGATGTTCAACTACGTCGTCGACTACATCGGCAAGCATCCTACAATAGCTGCAGCTAAGGACTTCCGCCTGTCGGATGCCGACTACGAGGACTTCAAGCAGCGCGTCATCAAGGCTGGCTTCACGTACGACCAGCTGAGCAAGAAGCAGTTTGCCGAACTGGAACGCTCGGCTAAGTTTGAAGGATACTACGACGATGCCCGTGAGGAGTTCGAGGCGCTGAAGGCCAAGCTGGACCACCACGACGTGGCCCGCGACCTGGACAGGCACCGCGACGAAATCAAGCAGTTGCTGGAGCAGGACATCGTGGGGGCCTACTATTACCAGGCTGGCCAGATGCAGGTGGGATTGCGTAACGACAAGACGCTTGAAAAAGCCGTGCATATTCTGACCACGGAGGGAGAATACGCACGAGTGCTAAACGTTGAACGTTGAACATTGAACGTTGAACGACAATAGTTCTGGCACAAATACCGAACGTTCAAATGTCGTCTAACATTCGTCGTTCATTGTTCAACGTTCAGTGTTCAATGTTAAGCGTTCAGAAGTTTGAACAGTTCCTTCATGCCCTCGCTGGCGCCTTTCTGAATCTGCGTCACATTGGCCCCAGCACTGATGGGATTGGGGTCGATGAGGTAGACGGGAACGCCTGGACGCACGTAGTGGATGAGTCCGGCAGCGGGATAGACATTTAGCGACGTGCCGATGATGATGAAGATGTCGGCAGTCTGAGCCTCCTCGGCAGCGACAGTGATGTTGGGAACAGCCTCGCCGAAGAACACGATGTAGGGACGCAGCAGCGAGCCATCGCCAGCTTTGGTGCCAGGAGCCACCTCGCAGTTGTCGGGTGTCAGCTGCTGGATATAGCGCGGGTCGTCAACATTATAGCTGGAGCACACCTTCATCAGTTCACCATGCAGGTGGATGACCTTCGACGAGCCAGCCTGCTCGTGCAGGTTGTCGACATTCTGCGTCACCACCGTCACATTGTACTGCTTTTCGAGTTCTGCCACCAGACGGTGTCCCTCGTTGGGCTTGACGCCCCAGCACTTTTTGCGCAGCATGTTGTAGAAATTAGTCACCAAGGTGGGGTCTGCCAGCCAGCCCTCATGCGTGGCCACCTGCTGTACAGGATACTCTTCCCACAGTCCGTCGGCATCGCGGAAAGTCTTCAATCCACTCTCCACAGACATGCCTGCACCAGTCAAAACAACTATCTTTTTCATAAGCTAAAGTATTAAGAATGCACAAAATTAGCAATTTTTCGCGAAATATCATACGCAAATCGAAGAAAAGTTGTACCTTTGCAGCCGATTTTTGAAATTACACATTATTTATATAGAGAAAGCAATGGATAAAGTTAGCTACGCATTAGGTATCGGCATTGGTCACCAGTTGGCAAACATGGGTGGTCAGGAGCTGAATATAGACGACTTTGCACAGGCCGTCAAAGACGTTCTGGGCGGCAAGGAACTGAAGATAAAGAGCAGCGAAGCCCAGAAGATTGTTCAGGACTTCTTCGCTGCACAGGAGAGCAAGATCAACCAGCAGCGCCAGGAGGCTGGCAAGCTGGCCAAGGAGGCTGGCGAGAAGTATCTGGCAGAGAATGCCAAGAAGGATGGCGTCATCACACTGCCCAGCGGCCTGCAGTACCAGGTGCTGAAAGAAGGCAACGGCAAGAAGCCCAGTGCCAAGGACCAGGTGAAGTGCCACTACGAGGGATTCCTCATCGACGGTACCGTCTTCGACTCCAGCGTGCAGCGTGGCGAGCCCGCCGTGTTTGGCCTGCAGCAGGTGATAGCCGGTTGGACCGAGGGTTTGCAGCTGATGCAGGAAGGTGCCAAGTACCGTTTCTTCATCCCCTACCGTCTGGCATACGGCGAGAGTGGTGCAGCAGGTGCCATTCCTCCCTTTGCAGCACTGATTTTCGACGTAGAACTGATTGAGGTGATGTAAGGCGGGCTACGCCCTAAATAACAAATAAAAAAAACAACAAATAATCAGATAACAATTTTTTTAAGAAACACAATGAAAAAGTTTACTTTTGCAGCTGTTGCTGCTGTTAGTGCCGTCATGATGTTTGCATGCGGCAATGGCACTCCTAAGGCAAACCTGAAGAGTGACGTAGACACCGTTAGCTATGCTATCGGTATGGCTCAGACACAGGGTCTGAAGGATTATCTGGTAGGCCGTCTGGGTATTGACACTACTTATATGGACGACTTCATCAAGGGTCTGAACGAAGGTGCCAACGCTGGTGACGACAAGAAGAAGGCCGCTTACTATGCTGGTATCCAGATTGGTCAGCAGATTAGCAACCAGATGGTGAAGGGTATCAACCACGAGCTGTTTGGCGACGACTCTACCAAGACCATCTCGCTGAAGAACTTCATGGCAGGTTTCGTTGCCGGTACCACTGGCAAGGGCGGTCTGATGACTGTTGACTCTGCCCAGCAGGTGGCTCAGGAGATGATGCGTGCCATCAAGGCCAAGAGCATGGAGAAGGAGTTTGGCCCCAACAAGGAGGCTGGTGAGAAGTACCTGGCTGCCAACGCCAAGAAGGAAGGTGTGAAAGTCTTTGAGGACGGCGTTCAGTACAAGGTCATCAAGGAGGGTACTGGTGCTCTGCCTAAGGACACTTCACTCGTGAAGGTTCACTACGAGGGCAAGACCATCGACGGCAAGGTGTTTGACTCTTCTTACGAGCGTGGCAAACCCGCTGAGTTCCGCGCCAACCAGGTCATCAAGGGTTGGACTGAGGCTCTCGTTCACATGCCCGCAGGTTCTATCTGGGAGGTTTACATTCCCCAGGAGCTGGCTTACGGCGAGCGTCAGCAGGGTGCCGACATCAAGCCTTTCTCTGCACTGATCTTCAAAATCGAACTGCTTGAAGTAGACGGTAAGTAATGCAAGAGACAAGACAGAACAAGATAGCGCGTCTGCTTCAGAAGGAACTCAGTATGATCTTTCAGGAGCAGACGCGCTCCTTACACGGAGTGATGGTCAGTGTGACGCGCGTCAGGATATCGCCTGACCTCAGCGTGTGTACGGCCTACCTCAGCGTCTTCCCTTCAGAGAAAAGCGAGGAGATAGTGCAGAACATCACGAAGAACGAGAAGCAGATACGCTACGAGCTGGGCACACGCATACGCTACCAGCTGCGCATCGTGCCTGAGCTGCGATTCTTCGTCGACGACTCGCTGGACTACATCGACCGCATCGACGAGTTACTGAAAAAGTAAAAAAGGTAAAAGGGTAAAACGTTGAACTTCCCGTTCTACATTGCGCGTAGGTACCTCTTCTCGAAGAAGTCGACGCACGCCATCAACATCATCAGTGCCATCTCCGTTGTGGGGGTGGCTGTTACCACTATGGCTTTGGTGGTGACACTGAGTGTGTTCAATGGTTTCCACGACATGGTGGCGTCGCTGTTTACACAGATGGATCCGCAGCTGAAGGTGACACCCGTCAAGGGAAAGACGGCACCTGCCGACGACCCCGTGCTGACCCAAATACGCCAGTTGCCAGAGGTGGATGTCGCCACGGAATGTCTGGAGGACCAGGCACTGGCCGTCTATGGCGACCGCCAGATGATGATCAAGCTGAAGGGCGTGGGCGACAACTTTGACCAGCTGACGCACATCCGCGAAATCCTGGAGGGGGACGGCAACTTCGAACTCCATGCTGCTGACATGAACTACGGCATACCAGGCTTGGGCGTGGCCTACCAGCTGGGCATGGGCTATACCTACCCGAATCCCCTGAAAATCTATGCGCCCCGCCGTGAGGGACAGATCAACATGGCCGACCTTAGCGAGGGTTTTGTGGAAGACGATCTCTATTCACCAGGCGTCGTATTCTGCATTAAGCAGGGCAAATACGATAAGAACTACATCCTGACCTCCATCCAGTTCACGCGCCACCTCTTTTCGCAGGAGGGTATGCTCTCATCGCTGGAGCTGCGCCTGAAGCCTGGCAGCGACTTCGAACATGTCAAGGCAAAGATGCAGCAGCTGGCTGGTGACCAATTCTACGTCCGCGACCGTTTCGAACAGCAGGATGACACCTTCCGCATCATGAAGATAGAGAAGCTGATAGCCTATATCTTCCTGACCTTTATCCTGATGATAGCCTGTTTCAACCTCATCGGCTCCCTCTCGATGCTCATCATCGACAAGCGTCCTGACGTGGTCACCCTGCGCAATCTGGGTGCCAGCGACAAGCAGATAGCGCGCATTTTCCTTTTCGAAGGTCGTATGATAGCATTCTTTGGCGCCCTCATCGGCATCCTCATCGGACTGTTGCTGTGTTGGTTGCAACAGCAGTATGGTTTTGTGCGGTTAGGCAGCAGCGAGGGCTCCTTTATCGTTGATGCCTATCCCGTCAGCGTCCATCCGTCAGACGTGGTACTCATCTTCCTAACGGTGATAGCTGTCGGATTCCTCAGCGTCTGGTATCCTGTGCGCTATTTCTCCCAGCGGCTGTTACGCTGACATTCATAAAAAACGCTGACCTTTAGGGTTGGCTTTCTCCCTCTACGTATTCTTCCAAGAACATGTGCTCGCCGTCATAGACAGCATAGGTGAACTGGCTAATCCAGTCGCCAAGTATCATCAGGCGCGTATGGCGTCCTATCTTGATGTCCAGTTCAATATGGCGATGTCCGAAGAGGAAATAGTCGATATTAGGATGGTCCTCGATATACTGCTTGGCATACAGCACCAGGTGCTCGCGGTCTTCCCCCAAGTAAACGGCATCTTCGCGCTCCTTGTGGCTGATGTAGCTATGACGGGCCCATGACAGTCCAAAGCCTATGCCCCAGCGCGGGTGCAGGCCAGAATACAGCCATTGGCACACGCGGTTGTGGAAGATGGCGCGAAGCAGCTTGAACGAAGGGTTGGGGTCGCCCATGCCGTCGCCATGAGCCAGGAAGAACTCATGCCCATAGATTTCCGTCGTCAGCGGCTTCTTGTGCAGGATGACGCCACACTCCTTCTCTAAGTATTCATAGGCCCAGATGTCGTGGTTGCCTGTGAAGTAGTGCACCTCGACACCCATATCCGTCAGCTCCGACAGTTTGCCCAGGAAACGGGTAAATCCCTTGGGTACCACGTATTTGTATTCATACCAGAAGTCGAACATGTCGCCCAGCAGATAGATGGCGGCAGCCTTCTCCTTGATGGAGTCCAAAAACCTGACCAGTCGGCGCTCCTGCATGCGCTGGTGCGGAATGGCCCACGACCCAAGGTGGGCATCGGAAAGGAAATAGACGTTTTTCATACAATAACCAATAACCGTTAAACAATAACCGTTCAGTCGAACCCTAATTCTACACGGGCCTCTTCGCTCATCATACTCTGGTCCCATGCTGGTTCAAACACCAGATTGACATTAGCCGACGTGACGCCATCGACACTCTCCACCTTCGTGCGTACATCTTCCAGAATAAAGTCGGCAGCGGGACAGTTGGGCGCAGTAAACGTCATATCCAGTTCTACTGATGCATCCTCCTGAACATCAATTTTGTAAATCATGCCCAGGTCGTAGATGTTGACGGGTATCTCAGGGTCGTAGACGGTCTTCAGTACGTCCACGATACGTTCCTCCAATAGGGTCTTTTCCTCTTGTGACATAGCTTTTATACTTGACTTTTGTGCAAAATTACGAAATAATTATCAAATATCAGCGGTCATTTATCATTTATTTTGTATTTTTGCAGCCGATAATGGAAAATAGACGTTTTACACTCCTGATTCTGTGCCTCCTGGGAACCGTTCTGGCCAAGGGGCAGGACACGCTGGCTACCCGTATCACCTATGACCTGACGACAGAGGCAGCAGTGGGTACTGGTGATTTCACCGCCTATCAGCTCTCTACCAATCGCCACGATGTGCTGGGTACGCGTCCCAATACCGCCTACCTGCGCGGCGCCCTTAACTTAGAGCAGCCGCTGTCAAAAAACCTGGTGCTGTCGGCTGCTGTGGATGTCGTAGGCGCTGTCCATGCCAACCACAAGGCATACCTGCAGCAGTGCTACGCCAACCTGTCCTACCAGTCGTTCTACCTGGAGGCAGGCAGTCGCGAGGACCCGCAAGTGGTGCGCGACGACTTGTTGTCAATAGGCTCCTTTATCAAGGGTACCAACGCCAAGCCTGTGCCACAGGTTCGCGTGGGCACCAACGGCTTCTGGACAGTGCCCTACACCAAGCAGTGGCTGCAGGTGAACTTCAGCTTTGGCTATGGTAAGTTCTTGGACAGCAGCTATCGCGAGGACTGTTTCTGGAAGGCCAGCGACGTCAATAACGTCTACACTACGGGCACCTATTATCATCAGAAGCACCTCTATTTCCGTAGTAACCCTGAGAAGCGTTTCTTTGCAGTCGTTGGAATTGAGCATGCGGTACAGTTTGGCGGCACGAATCACAGAATAATCAATGGGGAGCTTGTCGTCAAGCCGAAACCAACTGGTTTGAAAGATTTTCTGGATGTCATCCTGCCTTTAGGTGACAGCCAGTATTATGAAAACAAAGCAGGCGAAGACTGGGTCTATGGCAATCATGTAGGCGTCATGACCTACCAGCTGGGCTGGAACATGAATCGCCATCACCAGCTACAGGCCTATCTGGACAATCCGTTTGATGACGGTTCTGGCATCCGCAAGGGTAATGGCTGGGACGGTCTCTGGGGTGTTCAGTACGCCAACAGAACGCCAGGTCGCCAGTATGTCCGTGGGGCTGTGGTAGAGTATTTTCAGTCTACCAACCAGTCAGGCCCCCTGCACTGGGATCCAGGCGACTATCCGGAGCCCGTGCGTAGCCAGATAACAGACATGGTGACTGGTAACGACGACTATTACAACCATTTCTTTTTCGGAGGCTATTCGCACTATGGCATGACGTTTGGCAATGCGCTTATCACGTCACCTATTTATAATAAGGATGGCTATACGGGCTTTCGCGACAATCGCATCAAGGCATGGCATGTCGGCATCAATGGTGAGCTGACTGACCGTCTTTCCTATCTGGTGAAAGGCTCATACCGCGAAGGATGGGGCACCTACGATCATCCGCTGCCTGTCAGGCATCACTCTTTCGACGCCCTGATACAGGCGATGTACGCCCAGGGCCCCTGGCATGTCAGTGCCGCCTATGCCTTCGACAAGGGAAACATCTACGGCGACTGTTCCACGTTCGACCTAAAAATCAGTTATCATGGGAAAATACTTTAATACATTCTTGGTTTTGTTTTCATGTCTTTCCCTGACGGCCTGTCAGGAGGGGGGCGAAGCTGGCGACCTGCTCGGACAATGGCGCGCAGAAGATTCCGACACCAAGTTTATCAGTTTCTCAGGCTCGCTGACGCTGATGCGCAGCACGGCTGAGCCTAACGTGTTTGGCAATTTCCAGCATCAGGGCGACAGCCTTTTCATTCAATGCTACTCCGTCCATGGTAGTAGAGCAGATACTGCCGTAGTAGAGAAGACCTTTGGCTTCAGGCCCTTCGCCAATATCCGTGTCAGGATAGACCGACTGGACAACGACTGGCTGGTGCTGAGCAAGGATGGTACGACGTGGAGGTTTTACAAGTATTAGAAAATGTAATAATGTAAAAAAGCAAAGGGGACATGCCATTGAGACACATCCCCTTTGTTTTTCGCTTTTATTTACAAATTCTTATTTGACAGCGTCAGCGAGCTCAGCACCAGCCTTGAACTTAGCAACCTTCTTGGCAGCAATCTGAATCTTCTGCTTGGTAGCGGGGTTGATACCTTCGCGGGCGGGCTTCTCAGAAACAGCGAATGTGCCGAAACCTACGAGCTGAACCTTATCACCCTTTACGAGAGCGTCCTTGATAGCTGCTACTGTGGCGTCAAGAGCCTTCTTTGCATCACCCTTTGTCAGACCAGCACCTGCTGCAATCTGATCGATTAATTCTGTCTTGTTCATAATTTTGTTGTTTTTTTAAGTGAATTATTATAATAATATATAGTTTAAGTCGATTTTCTTGCGCAAATATAGGGTAAAGTAATCAGAAAACAAACAAAAATTCGAAAAAAATGACTTTTTTGCTCAAAAAAAGTTTGTATTGGGTGTGTTTTGTGCTCAAAAACAGATATTTTTCGTAATTTTGCGCTCGAAAACGCACAAAGTAGTGCAAGAAGAGAAAATAGTAAATAATAAATTGTCTAATAGAAAACATTAAAGATGAACAACATACCGACCATGACCAAGAACTTGCTCATCGTCAACTTTCTGGCGTTTGTGGCAACATGGGTCCTTGAACAGCGTGGCATTGACCTGACATCCCTGTTGGGATTGCACTTTTTCTTGGCCAGTGATTTCCATATCTACCAGTTTATCACCTACATGTTCCTGCATGGGGGACTGACGCATATCTTCTTCAATATGTTCGCCCTGTGGATGTTTGGTGCTGTGATAGAACGCGTGTGGGGGCCGAAAAAATTCCTTTTTTATTACATTGTGTGCGGAATAGGCGCTGGCGTCGCTCAAGAGCTGGTACAATACTGCAACTATATGTATGAGGGCATGGCGGCCTACCAGTATGTGAATGCTGGAGGGGTACAGATGACGACAGATGCCTATATCAACCTTTGGACGACCATTGGCGCCTCGGGTGCCGTGTATGCCATCCTGCTGGCTTTCGGCATGATTTTCCCTAACGAGCGCCTCTTCATCATCCCCTTCCCCTTCCCCATCAAGGCCAAATGGCTGGTCATTGGCTATATCGCCATCGAACTGTTCTCGGCTATGGGCGCTCCTGGCGACGGCGTGGCCCACATGGCGCACCTGGGCGGTATGCTCTTTGGATTCCTGTTGATACGCTACTGGCAGAAGCATCCGGATTCGAGCCAGCACTTCGGACGTAGCTATGGCCAGGAGTTCTTCGACAACATGAAGCGCCGCTACGACCAGCGTCAGCATAGCACTAGGATGCGGGCTGAACGGCCTGATCCCCGCCGCGAGAGCGACGAGGAGTACAATGCCCGCAAGCGTAAGAACCAAGAGGAGGTGGATGCCATTCTGGACAAGATTCGCAAGAGCGGCTACGATAGTCTGACCAAGGAGGAGAAACAGAAACTGTTTGACCAAAGTCGCGAGTCGTGATTAAGAAACTGAAAAAGTTTACAATCCAACTGATTGCGGGGGCGAATTTCGCCTCCGTCATCCTGTTGTTGCTCATAGGATACAGCGACCGCCTAAATCCCACGGACCATCCCTTGTTATCGACGGCAGGCATGTCGTTCCCAGCCTTCCTGCTTATCAATCTGGCGTTTCTCTTCTTCTGGCTACTGTTTAAGTGGCGCATGGCGTGGATTCCCATTCTTGGCTTTATTCTCGCGTACGTACCTATCAGTATTTACATGCCCTTGAATGTGACTCGTGAAGTGCCGGATGGCGCCATCAAGTTGCTCTCTTACAATGTCTGTGCGTACGGTGGCAACTACAAATATGACAACGGCTTCGAGGTGGTGCGCGACTATCTCTTCGACCAGCAGGCTGACATCGTCTGCTTGCAGGAGGACACCGACACCTGGCGACGTTGCGTCTTCAAGGATTACGAAAAGCGTTTCGAGTATAATGACACGATGGTGATAGCCAACAACAAAGTCAGCCACAACGCCTTGGGCATTCATACGCGTTACCCTATTATTCGGCGTGAGCGCATTGACTACGATTCCGAAGCCAATGGCAGTGGGGCGTGGTGGCTGAAAGTCGGCAATGACACGCTTATCGTCATCAACAATCATTTTGAGAGCTGCCACCTTAACAGAAAGGACCGTAGCCAGTATCGTCAGATTCTGCGTGGCGAGATGTCTGGCGACTCGGCTCGTTCTGAATCAAAAATGTTGCTGGTAAAACTGGCTGAGGCCAATGCCAAGCGGGCGTCCCAGATCAGACGTGTCCGCAACTATGCGCAAGAGCATAGCCAGTTTCCCGTCATTGTCTGCGGCGACTTCAACGACAACCCAATCTCCTATTCGCGCCATACCATGGGCGAGGTGCTCACCGACTGTTATGTGGCTACAGGACGAGGAATCGGTTTGTCATATAATCAGAAAGCTTTTGCACTTCGTATTGACCACATTTTTTGTAATGAAAAGCTGGAACCGTATAGGTGCGAGATTGACAGCAAAATGGATGCCAGTGACCATTTTCCGCTGCTCTGCTGGCTGAAAATCCGCCCAAAACATTAAAAAATGTATGAAAATGGCAGAATAATTTCGGTAAATCAGGAAAAAACCGTATATTTGCAGGCTTAAAAAGCATATTCATAAATTAAAATAATAAAAAAATTAAAATGCAAAACAAAGGAATTGTAAAGTTTGTTGCAATCGTTCTGATGCTCGTTTGCTGCTTCTACCTGTCCTTCACGTTTGTGACCAAGTACTACGTAGATAAGTCGAAGGCCATGGGCGAGGAGGCTGGACAGGAGTATCTCGACTCCATCATGAACGAGAAAGTGTACTGCGGAATCTACTCATTCAAGCAGTGCCGCGAAATGGAGATGGGCCTGGGTCTTGACCTGAAAGGCGGTATGAACGTGATTCTTGAGGTGTCGGTACCCGACGTAGTTGACGTGCTGGCTGACCACAAGACGGACGCTGCCTACAAGAAGTCGATGGAGCAGGCTAAGAAGGAAGAAGAGACGAGTCAGGACGACTTCATCTCGCTGTTCATCAAGTACTGGAAGCAGAACGCCAACGGTCGTCCCTTGGCAGCTATCTTTGCTACCCAGCAGATGAAGGGCAAGGTCAGCACCAGCTCTACCGACTCTGAGGTGGAGAGCGCTCTGCGCGCTGAGGTGCAGTCGGCTGTCGACAACTCGTTCAACGTTGTTCGTAACCGTATCGATAAGTTCGGCGTTGTTCAGCCGAATATCCAGAAGCTGGAGGGCCAGTCGGGACGTATCATGGTTGAGATGCCTGGTATCAAGGAGCCCGAGCGTGTCCGCAAACTCCTCCAGGGTTCTGCCAATCTGGAGTTCTGGGAGACCTACAACTCGCAAGAGATCTATCCGTTGCTGGCTCAGTTGAACCAGAAGTATGCTGCCCTGGGTGGTGGCTGCCAAGTTAGCCAAGAAGGACGATGTGGTCAAGGATGCCAAGGCCAAGGCTGAGGCTCTGAAGCAGAATCCGCTGTTTGCCATCTTCCAGCCCATTCCCCAGGGACTGGCTATCGTAGGCTATGCCAACGCCCGCGATACTGCTGACGTCAACAAGGTTATCTACTCTGAGATTGCTGCCTCTGTGCTGCCTGCTGAGTGCAAGCTGCGCTGGGGTGCCAAGCCCGAGGACTTCGGTGGTCAGAACACCAAGGGTGACGTCTTTGCCCTGTATGCCCTGAAGATTACTGAGCCCAACGGTCGTGCTCCGCTGGAGGGTGACGTCATCACCTCTTCCAAGGACGACTTCGACCAGATGGGTCACCCCTCTGTATCGATGCAGATGAACTCTGACGGCGCCCGCCGCTGGAGCCAGATTACGAAGCAGAACATCGGCCGTGGCGTTGCCATCGTGCTCGACGATGCTGTCTACAGTGCTCCCCGTATCCTCACACAGATTGACGGTGGTAACTCGCAGATTACGGGTAACTTCACCATCGAGGACACCAAGGACCTGGCCAACACGCTGAACTCTGGTAAGATGCCGGCTCCTACCCGCATCGTACAGGAAGAGGTGGTAGGTCCCTCGCTGGGTGCTCAGTCCATCAAGCAGGGTATCATCTCGTTCATCGTCGCCTTCGTGCTGCTGATGATTTACATGATCATGCTGTATGGCTTCATCCCCGGTATCCTCTCGGATATCGCCCTGCTCTTCAACCTGTTCTTCACACTGGGTATTCTGACGTCGTTCCAGGCTGCTCTGACTATGCCGGGTATCGCCGGTATCGTGCTGACCTTAGGAACTGCCGTCGACGCCAACGTGCTTATCTACGAACGTATCAAGGAAGAGCTGAAGCGCGGCTTGGGTATGAAGGAGGCTGTGCAGAAGGGTTACTCTAACGCCTTCAGCGCCATCTTTGACTCAAACGTCACTTCACTGATTACCGGTTTCATCCTGCTGTTCTTCGGTACGGGTCCTGTCAAGGGCTTCGCTACCACTTGGATCATCGGTATCTTCTGCTCGTTCTTTACCGCTGTGTTCCTGACCCGTCTGGTCTATGAGAACCGTCTGGCTAAGGACAAGTGGCTTAACCTCACTTTTGCCACTGCCTACTCGAAGACCTTGATGCAGAATGCCAAGTACAACTTCATGGGCATGTATAAGAAGTCATTCATCATCTGGGGTGCTGCTGCCGTGCTGTTCTGTGTGTCGTTCGCCGTTCGCGGACTGAGCCAGAGCATCGACTTCACAGGTGGTCGTAACTATGTGGTGACGCTGGACAAGGAGACTCCCGTCGAGGAAGTGCGTCAGGCTATGGCTGGCGTCTTTGTCAACACCGTTGGCGAGAAGGCTGGTCAGGAGGCTAACACCTCCGTCATCGCCCTGGGTGCTGACGGCAAGACCGTCCGTATCTCTACCAACTGGGACATCGAGTCGAACAATCCCGATGTTGACGACCAGGCAGAGACTCTGCTTTACAACGCTTTGAAGAAGGGTGGTTTCATCAGCCAGGAGCAGGTTGAAGACTTCAAGAATCCTGACGTCCGCGAGGGTGGTTCCATCATCAGCTCGGCTAAGGTAGGTCCTGCTGTGGCTAAGGACATCACCTATGGTGCTATCATCAGCGTCATCATCGCCCTGTTCGCCATCTTCCTCTACATCCTCATCCGCTTCCGCAATGTGGCCTACTCTACTGGTGCTACCATTGCCCTGGCTTTGGATGCCCTCGTGGTGATTGGCTTCTACAGCGTGCTGTGGGGCTGGGTGCCCATGTCACTGGAGATTGACCAGGTGTTCATTGGTGCCATCCTGACGGTGATTGGTTACTCCATCAACGATAAGGTGGTGGTATTCGACCGTATCCGTGAGAACTTCCAGCTCTATGGCAAGCGCGACCGTCAGCAGCTGTTCAACGACTCGCTGAACCAAACGCTGGCTCGTACCATCAATACCTCTGTCACGACGCTTATCGTGCTGCTGTGTATCTTCATCCTTGGTGGTGACAGCATCCGCAGCTTCTCGTTCGCTATGATTCTAGGTGTTATCTTCGGTACCCTGTCGTCGCTGTTCATTGCAGCTCCCACAGCATTCCTCGTCATGGGTCGCACCATCCGTGAGGAAGATGCTGAGGTCAAGGCCTAAAGTTACACCTTATTAATATATAATAGCAGCCCGCTCTGCCATGAGCGGGCTGCTTTATTTCCACAAGGAAAACAACTATGAGCGACAACGTGATAAGCAGTTTGCAGAACCCGCGGGTGAAACAGCTGGTGCTGCTGCAGCAGAAATCTTCCGAACGGCGGAAGACGGGACTCTTCGTGGTGGAAGGACAGCGCGAGATAGCGCACTGCGTCGAGGCGGGTTACGAAGTGGAAAACCTCTTCTATTGTCCCCAGATGTATTCTCTCACTTCTCACCTCTCACCCCTCACCCCTACTTACGCAGTAAGTCCCCAAGTGTACGAGAAGATAGCCTATCGTGGCTCGACGGAGGGACTGCTGGCGGTGGTCCATGCCAAAGATCATACCCTTGATGGGCTGCAACTACCCGACAATCCCGTCATCGTCGTCCTCGAGAGCGTCGAGAAGCCTGGCAACCTTGGTGCTGTGTTGCGCACGGCAGATGCTGCCCATGCCGATGCGGTCATCGTCTGCGACCCGCTGACCGACCTCTACAATCCCAATCTCATCCGCAGCAGTATCGGAGCCATCTTCACCGTGCCCTGTGTGGCATGCACGTCAGAGGCGTGCATCGCCTTCCTCAAGGCACACCATATCCAAATATTGACTGCCCAACTTCAGGACAGCCATCTCTACTACGATACCGACATGCGGCGGGGAACTGCCATCGTCATGGGCACGGAGTCGACAGGACTCACCGACATCTGGCGTCAGGCAGCTGACGCCCATATCCGCATACCCATGCTGGGACGTCTCGACTCCCTTAACGTCTCCGTCAGTGCCGCTATCCTCCTCTTTGAGGCTGTCCGCCAAAGAGAAGGGAAGGTAAAAGTGAATAGTGAAAAGTGAATAATTTGCTGCCGCCCATCTTTGCAACAATTAAAGGCGGTAGCAAATTATTCACTTTTCACTTTTACCTATTACTTAAAATAGTAGAGGAATGCGGCGATGCCTTCAAGGGCAGGCTTGCGCTGGCCCTCTATCTCGATGACAAACTTGATTTCCGTCTTGCAGATACCGCGCAGGTTCTGGATGCTGTGCAGTTTCGTCACCAGGCGCACGCGACTGCCCGTAATCACCGGCTGTCCGAAGCGCATGTCGTTCATGCCGTAGTTC